>JAWOCO010000256.1:0-7544 GCA_046483765.1 Alkalispirochaeta sp.
TTCTCGACGTAGCTGTGGAAGTAGCCTTGGGCATACTGCACACGGTCGCCAGCTTCCGGGGCCGCATCCACCGCTGCCGAGATGATCTTGATCGAGCCTGCGGTCGCTTCGCTTTCGGCCTCGGCCTTGATGTCGGCCGATACGACTCACGGGGAGACTGGTAGCGCTTGGGAAGGATCCCTTCCGCCTTACCGAGATCCACAAAGAGGTTGCCATTGCGCTCCCGCTGCACGTACCCGATGACCAGTTCTCCGACTTTGTCGCTGAACTCGGAGTACATCGTATCCTTTTGGATCTCCCGGATACGCTGGCGCGCCTTCTGTTTGGCGGTCTGGATCGCCACCCGGTCAAATTCCTGGGGATTGATCTCAATCAGGAGCTCGTCCCCAACCTCGCATTCTTCGTCCAGTTCGAGCGCCTCGGAGAGGGGAATTTCCGTTACCGGGTCTTCCACCTCATTGACGATGCGTTTCTGTGAGAAGAGGGTCACCTCGCTTCCGTCATCGGTAAACTGAACTACCGCGTTGTCGGCGTGGCCAAATTTTCGTTTATAGGCGGCGTACAAAAACTCTTCGATTACCTTCATGAGGAGTTCTTCCGAAATCCCCTTGTCTTGCACTACCGCACGGATCGCATCCGCAAGTCCCGCAGCCATTCCTTGTTCCTCCTACGTTATCAATCGGCCAGGCGCACTTTGTGAAGCGTCGCCGGTGAATAAGTCTCGGTGGTACCGTCCGGTAGCTCAAAGGAGCACGCCTCCGATGTGGCCATCCGCAATGTCCCCTGGTGCCATTCATCGGCATCGGTGGGTAATATGTCAGCTGCTCGCCCGACAAACGCCTCCAGTTCATGAAAACTTTTGATCGAACGCTCTACACCGGGTGAACTGAACTCGATCCGCAGGTCGCGCTCGTCCAGGGCCGCCTCCAAGCGCGGTTGCAGGGCACGATGGATCGTTGTCAGCGTATCCAGATCAATACCTCCGGGACCGTGGAGTACACAGTGTACGTGGGTACGTCCCTTGACGTGCTGATGGGAGCATTCCACCAGGTGATATCCCATTTCCTCGGCAAGCTCACGGATCGTGTCGGCAACTGGACCGGTGGGTGGACGGTTTCTCATGGGGCCGGTGCCTCTTAGTACTTCAGAACTACCCGGCAGGCATAAAAAAAAGAGCCCGCACGGATGCGACTCTTTGCTGCCGGAACAACAAACTGTCTTAGCTAATCTATTCCTAAGCATGAAAATGGTCAATAGCGTGGTTTCACAGGGCCACGGCGATCACGATTACCGCGGTGGGCACCACCTCCGTTTCCTGCAGGAGGGAAACTGCCCGGGAAACGGTGGCGCCGGTGGTAAGTACGTCATCGATAATGACCCCCGAGGAGAAGCGTGGCCCCCGGCGGGGATGCAGAGTGAGCGCACTCTCGGCGTTGCGTAAACGCAGTTGGCGGTTGAGCTGTTTCTGCTGTCGGCCGCGGCGGCGCAGGAATAGCGACTGGTGCGGTCGGCCGGTGTGGCCGGCAACCACCAGCATCTGATCAAATCCGCGGCTCCGCTTGCCGCGGGAACTGGCGGGAATCGGATAGAGCGGGCCTGGAGCGGATTCCAGGACCTTCGGTAGCATCCTGCGCGCCACAAAGCGCAACGGCCGGTGGTGGCCGCGGCGTTTTACCGATTCAAGCAGTGCCACGATCGGGCCCTCATAGGCGGTGGCGGCTACAACCGGAATCTCCAGATCTATGTGCGGGACGGAGATCGGCGTGCACGCGGCGATCAGCTCCTGCTGACAGCGAGAACAGAGGCCGTCGGCGGTGGCGGCGTCGGGAATAAACGGCTGAGCACAGAGGTGGCATAGTTCCGTGGAGTAGTCGGCTAAACGGTCCATACCAAGAAATACTGCAAATGGGAGCGTGCTGCTTGTCCGAGCGCAGCTCCACAGCTATGTTTGAGTGATAATGGAACGATACGACTATATTCTCGCCGGCGGCGGCGCCGCAGGTCTCTCCCTCGCCTACCGCATGATGCACCGCGGGTTAGCGGACAAGCGCATTCTGATTATCGATCTGGCGGAGAAACGGGCCAATGATCGCACCTGGTGCTTCTGGTCGGACCGGGAGGAGCTGTTGGATCCGGTCGTGGCCCACCGCTGGAGCCACATCTGGTTTCACGGGCCGGAGCGCTCTCACCGGTGGGCGCTCAACCCTTACGAGTATCGGATGATTCGCGGAAGTGATTTCTACGAGTTTACCCAGAACGACCTGAACGCTCGCGATAACGTGACGTTTGTCCACGCCCGGGTCACAGGAATCGAGGATGGCGATCTCGCGTCTGGTGCCCTCGCGCGGGTCACCGTGGAGGATGGGCGGACCTTTGAGGCGGAATGGGTGTTCGACAGTCTGTTTTTTCCCCGGGAGTTTCAGGTGGATACCGGACGCTATCACTTCCTGAAGCAACATTTCGTGGGATGGGTGGTAAAAACCACCGAGCCGGTCTTTGACCCGGATGCGGCCACGATGTTCGATCTGCGGGTTCCGGCCTACGGTGATTTCCGTTTTATGTACCTCTTGCCGGTGTCTCCTACCGAAAGCCTGGTGGAGTACACGCTCTTCTCCGCCCGTCTGCTGCCGCGGGAGGAGTACGAGTCGGAAATACGCGCCTACATGACGCGCTTTTATCCCGAGGTTTCCTATGACATCGTGGAAAGTGAGGATGGAATCATTCCCATGACCGAACAGCCCTTTCCCCGGCGCGGGGGACAGCGAATCATGTACACCGGCACCAAGGGAGGCCGCGTGAAAGCGTCCACGGGGTTCGCGTTCCACCGAACCCAGGAGGACAGCGAGCGAATCGTGCAGTCCCTGGTGGCCACGGGATCTCCCTTTCACGGAGCCGATCCTCCCCGGCGCTATCGCACCTTTGACGCGATGCTCCTGTCTATCCTGGATCGACGCGGAGAGTATGCGGCCAAACGGATCTTTGTGGATCTCTTTGAGAAGAATCCGCTCCCACGACTGTGGCGCTTTCTCGATGAGCACGGCACCCTGCCGGAGAACATCGCCCTCATGAGCACGGTGCCGTGGATTCCGTTTATTGCGGCGTGGTTCCGGGTCAAGGGGCGGGCGGTGGTAAGTACGCTCGCCGGCACACGGCGCGTAACCCCGGCGATCCCCACCGGAGGTGAGCAATGAGCGAGTTGCTCGGTCCCGATTCGGTGCGGCCGGTGCTGGCGATCTGGGCGGTGGTGATGATTGCGGTACCCATCGTGGCGGCGTTCGGTGCGCGGGGACGGGTGTGGGGTATCAGTCTCGGGGTGGTTGCCCAGGTGGCGGTGGTGGTACGTGTCCTGGGAGCGTCCTGGGGCTGGGAACAGGTACTGGCGGTGGTGCTGGCAGTACCTGCGCTGGGGTGGTTTGCCGAGTTTGCCGGGTCCCGCACGGGGGTCCCCTTCGGAAAGTACCACTACACGGCGGCGTTACAACCGCAGATTCACCGCGTCCCGGTGGTGATTCCCCTGGCGTGGCTCATGATGCTTCCCCCCTCCTGGGCGGTGGCGCAGGTACTGCTGCCGGAGGCCGGCCTCCTGCTACGCGCGGTGGTGGCGGGATACGCCTTTATGGCGTGGGACGTGTATCTCGATCCCCATCTCACCAAGTGGGGATTCTGGTCGTGGGATCAGAGCGGGTCATTTGAAGGTATCCCGCTCATGAACTTCTTCGGCTGGTTTCTGTGGGCCACCATTATTTCGGCGATCTCCCTGGGCCTCCTGGCGCCCCTATCGGTAATCGCTGGTCCCTTGGTGGTGGTGTACACCGTCACCTGGTTGCTGCAGGCCGGAGGACATTTCGTGTTCTGGCGCTGGCCGATCTCCGGAATCGGAGGGTTTGTGCTGATGGGAGTGGTGGCGGTGCCGGCAGTGTGGCTGCTACTGGGATAGCCCGCGTTTCCAGCGGTAGATCAGATCCAGCGCGTCTCGGGGGGTGAGGCTGTCCGGATCGAGTCCCGCCAGCTCCGAGCGAAACAGGTCTTCCACAGGAAAGAGTTCTCCCGGCGATGACGAGGACTGCGCCGATTCCTGCGCGGCGGGAGCTGAGTCCGCTTGCGGATGTGCGGGAGTGGTGGAGCAGGACGGTAGGGCTGTCCCATCTTGTTCGAGTCGTTCGAGGATTTCCCGGGCCCGGGAGATCACCGCCGGCGGAAGCCCCGCCATGAGGGCCACATCCACGCCATAGGAGCGGTCTTCCGTGCCGGGGCGCAGCTTCTTCAGAAAGATGATCGCCTCCGAGGAGTGATCAACCGCCATGCCCAGCGCGGTGAACTGCGGGTGCTCCAGGTGCGCCAGCTCATGGTAGTGCGTGGCAAATAGCGTCCTGCCCTGCACCGCTTCCAGTAGGTATTCCGTCACCGCCCAAGCGATCGCCAGGCCGTCGTGGGTACTAGTGCCCCGCCCCACCTCATCCATGATGATCAGGCTCCGGTCGGTGGCGTTTCGCAGGATATTGCTGGTTTCGTTCATTTCCACCAGAAACGTCGATTCCCCGCGGGCGATGTTGTCTGAGGCGCCCACGCGGCAGAAGATCCGATCGGTGAGACCGATTTCGGCGTACTCCGCCGGAACGAAGCTGCCGATGTGCGCCATGAGCACGATCAGGGCGGTCTGCCGAAGGACGGTGGACTTACCGGCCATGTTTGGTCCGGTCACCAGGGCGAACCGGGGTCCGTCACCACCAAGAGAGACATCGTTGTCCACGAACTCCCCCGGCGCCAGGTGCGCCTCTACCACCGGATGGCGGCCGCCGTGAATCATGAGGAGCGGGGCGTCGGTGACCGTGGGCCGCCGCCACCCGCGGAGCGTGGCGGCATGCGCCAGCGCGGCTATCACGTCCACTTCGGCGATCCGTCGCGCCACCTGGGTCAGCAGCGATATGTACCGGGCAACGTGGGAACGGAGCTGCAGGAAGAGCTCCTGCTCCCGGAGATCCGCCTGCTCCCCGGCGCTGTTGATCTGGTCTTCCAGTTCTCCCAGGCGAGTGGTGGTAAAGCGTTCGGCGTTGGCCAGACTCTGGCGGCGAATGAACGCTTCCGGCAGACGGGCCGCCTGGCTGGCGGGGACTTCAAAGAAGTGTCCCAGCACGCGGTTGTACTTGATCTTGAGTGAGGTGATGCCGGTGACCGACCGCTGCTCCTCCAGGTATTCGGACAAAATATGGCGACTTTCATCGCGCAGTTTCCGGATACGATCGAGTTCCGGGTCAAAGCCGGCGCGAATGATCCCGCCCTCGGCCAACGCCACCGCCGGGTCATCGTCCAGGGTCGCCGTGATCTGTGCCTCGATCTCCTGCAGCGTACGGCACTCATCTTCCGAATCAAGCAGGCCCGTCTCCGGGGTTTCCCCGTACCAGGTGGAAACGGTGGCGCCGATCGTGTCCGCGGCGCGGAGTGTGCCGGCGATCGCCCGAATATCTTTGGGGTGCGCCTTTTCTACTCCCAGGCGCCCCACCAGGCGCTCCAGATCGTACACTGCGGCCAGGTCCCCCCGCAGGCGCTGTAGCGCGGGCTGGTCGTGGTAGAGCGCTTCAATGCGCTCATGGCGGCTCATGATCACTTCCCGGCTACGGGAGGGGGCCATGATCCATCGTCGGAGCAGGCGCGAGCCCATGGCGGAGGAGCATTCATCCATGACCTCCACCAGGGTATAGCCGTCGCCGCCATCCTGCATGTTGCGAATCAGCTCTAAATTGCGGATCGTAGCGTCGTCGAGTACCACGAACCGGTCATCGGTGTGTCGCTGGAGGTGGGAAATATGGGCCAGCACGTGGCGGGCGTTGTCTTCCAGGTATTCCAGCAGCGCCGCCACCGGTGTGAGCGCCGGGTCCGAGCGATCGATGCCAAACCCCTGCAACGACACCACCCCAAAGAGTTCAGTGATCCGCCGCAGCGACTGCTCCCGGTTAAAGCCCCAGTCGGGAATACGGTTGACCACGGTGGGGTGTTCCGGAGCGGCCAATCGTTGCAGGCCGTCGGTACGCTCCAGGAGCGATTCCTGAACCAGGATTTCGCTCGGTGCCAGGCGGGCCAGCTCACGCCGGATGATGCCGTCCACTGCGGAGTTGCGCGGGGTTCCATCCTCGGCGGGGATGGGATATGCCGAAACGATCAGCTCCCCGGTGGAGATGTCGCACCACGCCAGCGAAACGTGGTGGGAATCCGCGCTTATGGCGGCGATGAAGTTGCTGCTTTTGGGGTCGAGATAGTCCAGATCAAAGACGGCCCCCGGGGACAGGACCTCTACCACCTCTCGGGAGGTGATCGACTTTCCGTCCGGGGCGCTGGTCTGCTCGCAGACCGCCACCTTCCGTCCCTGGCGCAGGAGCCGGTGAATATAGGAGCGCGCCGCGTGGTGTGGAACGCCGCACATCGCCATGTGCTGCCGTTTGGTCAGCGTCAGTCCCAGCAGGCGTGCCCCGTCCCGGGCGTCCTGACCAAACATCTCGTAGAAGTCGCCCAGACGAAACAGCAGTATCGCATCGGTGTGCTGCGCTTTAATGCGCTCATACTGCTCAAGCATCGGTGTGGACATGGTGACGTGCGGATCGTCTTAGCGGTCGGCTACCTGAATCAGACGGTTCACCACCAGGTCACTGATATCCACTTCGGAGCTCCACCACTGGAGTCCATCTGAGTCCGACCGGAGCACCACCGTATAGCCCTCGCTTTCCGCGACGAAGCGGATCGCTTCCTGCATCTGGCGGAAGAAGTCATTGGAGAGCAGGCTCTCCTGTCGTTCTTCCAACTGTTGACGGCGACGGCGGCTGAGCTCCTGGAGGTAGCTTTCCAGCTCCTCTATTTCGTCGGTGAGCTGATCTACCCGGCGTTGCGTTCCCCGCTCCTGCGCCTGGGCGCGACGCTCTTCCAACTCTTCAAGCTGGTCTACTTCCCGGTCGATCTCTTCCTGATACTCTTGCCGGAGCTGTTCCAGTTCCCGCACGCCCTGGGAGTCGCGATAGAACGAGTTGTAGACCTCATCGATATCTACCACCGCCACGGTGGTGAGCTGTTCAGCGGAAGCCCAGGCGGGGATCAGCAGCCCCACCAGGATCAGAAGTGGAAGTAAGCGTGTGCCGCTATGGTGTGTATGCATTGATGTGTTCCTCCGTTAGAAGAATTCCGCGCCGATCGTGAAGACCAGATCCAGTCCGCGACCGCTGTTGGCATCTCCGCCGTTAAACAGGTTGCCGGTCTGCCATTCGATATTGCCGCTCTCATCATACTCGAACCGTTTCGCCAGGTAGAGGCGGATCGGAAACTGCGGAATTACGAACCGGATTCCCGTTCCCATGGAGAACTGCCAGTCCGCCAGTTGCAGGTCGGTGAGCCGCTCCCGGTCATCCCAGCGAGACGAATCGCCAAACGAGCGGAGCGTGGCGGCCTCGAAGAACGTATCCCACCAGATCACCTGCTCGGAAATCGGCATGCGCAGTTCCACCCAGTTGTTCCACAGGGTGGTGCCGTTGCTCTGAAACGGCCAGCCCCGGGAATTGAAC
>JAWOCO010000363.1:0-4559 GCA_046483765.1 Alkalispirochaeta sp.
ATCGAAGTACCCGTGGGAGAACGGGAATTACAGTACATTCGGCAGGGACTGCCGGTGGAAGTGTCGATTCCCGCCTGTGGAGAAACAGCGGCCTCCGCGGAAATAGATGCGATTGCCGCCGGCGCCGATTCCCGAACGGGAAGTTTTGCCGTGGTCATCGGGTGGGACAACACCTGCGAGGTGGTACGGTCCGGTATGAACGCCACGGTTCGTATTCGCACCGACACCGCCGGGGATGCTCAGATCGTCGTTCCCAGCTCGGCGATCCGCAGCGATGGGAGTGAGGAGTACGTCTATGTTGCCACCGACGGGGTCGTTGAACGGCGCGTGATCCAAGCGGGGCGCAGGCTAGGCAATCGCGTGTACGTGTCCCAGGGACTTGCCGTGGGCGATGTGATCGTGACCTCGGCCCTGTCAGCCCTGAGTGACGGGATGGAGGTTGAGACCTCCCTCCGTGGCACTACGGGAGACACGTTGTGACTATCGGGAGTTTCTCAGTTCGGAATCCCGTCCTTATCAATATCACGATGATTCTGATTCTGGTGGTGGGCTTTTTCAGTCTGAACCGCCTGCCCCGCGAGCAGTTCGCGGAGATCCCCTTTTACTTCATAAACATCGTGGTTCCATATCCTGGGGTCTCCGCCGAGGATGTGGAATCCAGCGTGACCGTGAAGGTAGAAAACGAGATGTCCGGGCTGGATAAGCTCGATGAGATTTCCTCAACTACCTCGGAAGGGATATCCCAGGTAACTCTCCAGTTTGAGCAGGACATCACTGAGCGCGAGTTCAACCGCGTCTTTCAAGACGTACAGAACCGCTTCAGCAATATCGATCTCCCCAGTGATACGCTGCAGGAAACGATCGATGACTTTTCAACCAACGATTTCCTGCCGGTGATTGAAGTGGTGCTCAGTGGCTCCGTGCCGTACGAGGATCTCAACCAGGCCGCCCGAAATCTCTCCGACCAACTGCGAACCGTGCCGGAGGTCTCGCAGATCAATCTCATCGGTTCCCGGGATCGGCAGATCTCCATCGCTCTGGACCGGCAACGATTGGAGTCCCGTGGGATTTCCATCGATGAGGTGGTCAACGCGGTGCGCTCCCAGAACGTGACGATTCCCGGGGGCACCCTGAGAACTGATTCGCGGGAGTTCCTGTTGCGCACCGTGGGAGAGATGGAAACGGAAGAGCAGTTTCGTAATATCGTAATCCGCCGCACCGGTGAGGGGCGGACGGGGGTGATTACGCTGGGAAACCTGGCCACGGTGACCTCCGGCTACGATCTGGAGGGAACCGCCGCGCGGTTCAACGGTGAGCAAGCGATTAGTTTGCAGATCACCAAAGTGCCCGGCGGAAGCTCGGTGGGAATCATCGACGAGGTCCGCGATCGAGTGGGGCGCTACCAGTCGAATCTACCCAGCGGGATCGAAGTCGACTATTTCAACGACTCGTCTATCGTGATCCGGGACAGTCTGGATGTGCTCGTCTCCAATGCAGCCTTGGGTCTCGCCCTGCTTGTGGTGATCCTGCTGGTCTTTGTAGGTGTGCGGAACGCGATTATCACCGCGGTAGGTATTCCCCTTACCTTTGCCCTGACGTTCATCGTGCTGGAGGCGTTCGGGGAGACCCTTAACAGCAATACCCTCTTCGGCCTGGTCCTCGTGCTGGGTCTGATCGTCGACCACGCCATCGTCATTGTGGAGAACAGTTACCGGCTCCAGCAGCAGCAAGGCATGAGTCGCCACGATGCGGCGGTCCACGGCGTTAATCAAGTGATTGTGCCGGTAATCGCCGCCACCCTGACGACCGTGGCGGCGTTTCTGCCACTCACATTCCTGCCGGGAATCATCGGCCGCTTTCTCCGGGTGGTTCCCTTGACGGTAAGTATCGCGCTCATCGCCTCTACCTTTGAGGCGGCCGTGTTTCTCCCTTCGCACTACGCCGACTGGCCCGGTGGGAAGCGGACGCACCATGGCAAGAAGGGAATCGAGTCTCTGCAACGTCGGTTTCGGAGCCTGATCGCCTTCCTCTATCGCCACCGTGGCCTGGGGGCCTTGGCGGCGGTGGTGATCGCGATCGTCGTATTTGCTCAGATTACCCGTATCCAGCCGGACCTCTTTGATTCAGAAGATGCCACGTTGTACTACGTGGACATCGAAATGCCGCCGGGGACTCCGATAGAACGGACGGATACCTTCGTCAGAGCCTATGAACAGCGCCTTCTCCCACAGATCGGAAACGGTGAAGTGGTGGCGATCAATGCGTTCGTGGGATTTGCTGGAAGCGAATCGGAGAACGTGCGGCGATCCAACGTAGGACAGATCGTGGTGGATCTCACCGAAGAGGATGAGGGGCGCACGCGGTCGATCACCGAGATCATGAACGAGGCGCAGCAGCTGACGCGCGACATTCCGGGAGCGGAATCGGTACAGTTTCGCAAGCAGCAGGGCGGGCCGCCGACTGATCCTCCGGTGGCGTTCCGGATCTATGGAGATAGCTACGATGATCTCAGTGCGGTGTCACAACGGTTGCGCGCGCAACTGGCGGAAAATTCAGAGCTCTTCAATATCGATGACGACCTGGACGCCGGCACTCCGGAGATCCGCGTCACCGTGGATGAGGACCTTGCGGCGCGGTACGGACTCAACGCGCAGCTGGTGGGTAACGTGGTGCGCCGGAGCTTTGACGGGATCACCACCGGCAGCGTCTTCGTGAATAACGAGGAGACCGACGTGGTCGTCGAGTTCAGCGACGCCGATATCGACACGGTGGGGGGCATCCTCCAGCTGCGAATCCCCACACCCGATGGACGGGTGATTCCCTTCTCCCGCATCGCCTCGCTGGAAGAGGGATCTGCAATTTCCTCGATTCGACGGATCGACGGAAAACGGCAGGTCCAGGTCACCGCCGAGGCGTTCACCGAGGAAAACGTACCGGCAATCAATGCGGCGATTCGTTCGACCTTTGATTCTCAGCTGCAGCCGACCTATCCCGGGGTGACTCTGGATATCGGTGGTGAGTTTGCCCAGTTCGGGGATACGCTACGAGAGATCTTGCAGGTATTCGTGATCGGGGTGTTCTTGATCTACCTCATCCTGGCGACGCAGTTCAACTCTTACACGCAACCCCTACTGATCTTGCTGACCGTTCCCTTTGCCTTTGTGGGGGTCATTCTGTTTCTCCTGGTCTCCGGAACGCCCCTTTCCACCACCGTGATCTACGCCAGTGTAGCGCTGGCGGGTATCGCGGTGAATGACACGATCGTACTAATCACCTTTGCCAACCAGTCGCGGCGAGATGAGGCGCGTGCCGTGGGGCCGGCGGTGACTGAGGCGGCGGTGACGCGGCTGCGGCCGATTCTGCTTACCTCTATCACCACGATTGCCGGGCTTATTCCCACGGCCATTGGCCTCGGCGGCTATTCGGTTGTCTGGGGGCCCATGGCGCGAACGATCATCTTCGGGCTGGTGTTTTCGACGATTACTACCCTGGTGATCGTACCAAGTTTCTATGGCCTGTTTTATGATCATGAGCGCCGGGACGCACGTCGGGAACGGCGCCGCCGCCGACGGAGTGCCCGTCGAGAGGCACGGAAAGGAGCACACCGTGAACCAGAACAGAAATAGTATCCGAGCGCTGCTTGTGCTCACCCTGGGAGTCTTTGGTATCGGTTCACTCTCCGCCCAGGATGCGATACCGCAGGTGCTGTCGGTACCGGCGGTTATCGAGCGGGTGCTTGAGGCAGATCCGGAGATCATTAACTCCCGCCGTGGATTGGAAGAAGCGCAGGCCCAATTTGGGATTACCCGTTCAGGGACGCGTCCCACCGTAACCGCGGAGATCACCCCGTACCAATGGGACCAGCGGCGCGTCACTATACCCGGAGGCGGCACGTCGGGTGGCTCTGCTTCCGAGCAGGTTCAAACGCAGAGCATTGGGGCGGGGCTCTCAGTCGAACAGCCACTACCCACCAGCGGAACGCTCTCTGCCGGCGTTTCCAACCAGACCCGGTTCATATCGGGAACAAACGACCGTCTGGAGCAGGCCCCGGAGGCAACGTTTGGCTATCGGCAACCGCTGTTCGTAAACGGCAGGCTGGTAAGTACCGAAGTGTACCGTGCGACCCTGCGGAACGCGGAGATCGGTGTTGAGCGGGCCGGCCTGAACGATCAGCTCACGGTAAATGGAAATATCGAGCGGGCGCTCAGTCTGCTGGTTCAGGTGGGGACGCTGCGGCGATCCCGGGACGTGCTGGACCAGACGATTCAGGTCCTGCGGCGACAGCTTGACTCCGCGGAAATCGATCGCCAGCAGGGGCTGATTTCGGACAACTCGCTGCTCTCCCTGCAGGTAACCCTCAACAACCGTCGGGAGGCGCTGTTTGATACAGAGCTGGCCCTGGTCCAGGCGGAGCAGGATCTCGCCCGAACTTTGGGGGTGCCCTCTCTGGAGGGGGCCGAGCTCGCGGAGAACCTTTTCGAAGGGGATGTATCTGAGAGACGGTTCTCATCCCATGTCAGGTCTGCCGCAGCGGCAGTGATAGGCGTTCAGCCATTTTT
>JAWOCO010000095.1:0-3738 GCA_046483765.1 Alkalispirochaeta sp.
TGCGTGCCCCGTAGAATTGTGCAAACAAATTGTGTTGCCCGGGCAAACAAAAAGGTTTGCACTTTTCTACGGGGTGTGTGGCGGGGCGGGCCCTGGCGAGCCGGGGCAGGGCTGTATGTTCGATTTTCGAACTTTGGCGTATACTTCTGGGATATGAAGCGTGATCGGTTTGGATTTTTTGGTGCGGCGGCGGGGGGTGCGATCTTTGATATCATCCGGCGGGAGGGTCCGATCTCCCGAGCACAGCTAGTGCGCTCCACGGCACTTTCTAAGAGTACGATTTCTCTGCACGTCGATCGTCTGCTCAAGGTGGGGGTCATTAAGGAAGAGGCGCGCCAAACAGACTCCGGTCCCGGCCGTCGGAGTCTGCTTCGGTTCGCCGCGGACCGGGGCATCGTCGTTGGGATCGAGCTGGGAGTCACCAGCATCGATGTGGCGGTGTGTGATCTGGAGGCGTCGGTGTTGGCTGCGCATTCGGAAGCGCTGGATATCGCGCGGGGTCCGATGCCGGTGCTCACCCGCGCCTATGAGATTATCGAACAGCTCCTGGCTGGGATGGAGGCGGCAGGGGTTACCGACGAACGTGCGGCCTCCCTGGCACTGGTGGGCATCGGCTTGGGGCTTCCGGGGCCGGTAAACCGAACGTTGGGGTGTGTGGTGAGTCCGCCGATTATGCCGGGGTGGGACCGCTATCCGGTGCGCGATGAGGTGGCGGCGCACTTTGGTGTGCCGTGCTTCGTAGATAACGATGTGAATGTCATGGCTTTGGGAGAGGCCCGCGCCGGGAGCGCCCGCGGCTCGGAGAGTTCTCTCTTTGTGAAGATCGGTACCGGTATCGGCGCGGGCCTGGTAATCGATGGTGAGCTCTATCGCGGATTCAAGGGCAGCGCCGGCGATATCGGACATATCGGCATCGATGGGGAAAAGACGCTGTGTGCCTGCGGGAACCGCGGATGTCTGGAGGTGGTGGCCGGCGGCGCTGCCATCGCCCGCAAGGGCCGAGAGCTGGCAGACAGCGGCGCGAGTCCGGTGCTGGCGGAGGCCGCTGCCCGCCTGGGTGCGGAGAACCCGCCTCGGGAGATCTCGACGGTAGAGGTGGGGGCCGCGGCGAGTCAGGGTGATACGGCGGCGTTGGAGCTGGTGCTCGAGAGTGGACGCCACGTGGGGTCGGTGCTGTCCAAGCTGGTGAACTTCTTCAATCCACAGATGGTGATCCTCGGTGGGGGCACGGTGAACATCGGGGACGCCTTTGTGGCGGCGATCCGGGAGATGGTGATTCGGCGCTCTACGCAACTGGCCACGGTGGATCTGGTGATTCGCCGGTCAACGTTTGGTGAGCAGAGCGGGATGGTAGGGGCTGCGCTGATGGTGGTGGACGAGCTCTTTTCCACCCAGGCGGTCACTGCCATGGTGCGGGAGTTCGACGGCTGAGCGGAACGCTCGCGCGTTCTTTTGCGATAATGGTTCGATAATCGAACAAAAATGTTTGTGCTACGGATAAACCCGGTGTAGAATCAGGTAACAATTAAGGAGGCCGTATGGCTAAAAGACTTATTATTATTGGGCTGATCCTCGTGGTCGGCGTGGGCCTTGCGTTTGCTGGTGGGCAAGGAGAGGACGAGACCAAGTCGATCGCCGTCATCATGCCCGGCGCGACGCATGGATTCCTCGGTGAGAGCATCCGCCACGCGGAAGATGCCACCGAGACGATCGGCGAGGAGCGCGGCTACGAGTATCAGTTCCTGATCTCCGATGACGTGGTACAGCAGGCAAACCAGATCGACACCGTGGTTTCCCAGGGCGTGGACGTGGTCGTGCTGTGGCCCCACAACGGTGACGAACTGCGTTCGGCGGCACAGCAGATCGTGGATGCGGGGATTCCCCTGGTGATCTATGACCGGTTGATCACTGATTTCGACGAAGATGCCGAGCTCATGGGAGACAACGTCACGATCGGTGAAGAGACTGGTGAATACTTCAACGAGTACTTCGCCGACGAACTCGCCGATGGCCAGGTGAACATCCTGGAGTTCAAGGGTGACAACTCCACGGTACCTACCCAGCGCAACGAGGGGTTCTGGTCCACGGCCGATGACAACTTTAACGTGGTCAACGAGTACGTGACCAACTGGAGCCGTGATACCGCCCAGACCCAGATGGAAACGTTTCTCAACTCCAGCAACGAAGATACGGTAGAGAGCATTCAGGGTATTTTCACCCACGATGCGGAGGTCCAGGCCGGTGTCATGGCGGCGCTGGAAGGATACGACGGATCATTTGATGTGAACGTACAACTGGTTTCCGGTGTGAGCGCCCCGCGGGAGCTCCTCGAGAACTTCGATCGCTACCAGGAACAGGGCATCGATCAGGTGACCTTTGCGTTCTCCCCGGCGATGGTTCGCGATGCGATCGCGCTCGGCTACGACATCCTCGATGGCGAGGACGTGTCCGGTCTGTATCTGGTTGAAACCGAGATGGTGGACAACACCAACTACGAAGAGTTCATGGAAGGTGATGTCTTCACGGTGCGGTACTCCGTAGACTAAACTCAGTGAGATGATTGGGGCCGGCGCCCTCCCGGGCGCCGGCCCTCTCTATGTCCCACCCTACAAGGCGGCCCCATGCAGTTAGAAATGAAAAACATCTACAAAAGTTTTGGTGCGGTGCAGGCGGTAGTAGATGTGTCCTTTTCCGTCGGGGAGGCGGAGATCCACGGCCTGCTCGGAGAGAATGGCGCCGGCAAATCGACGCTGATGAACATTCTCGGCGGCGTGCTTCCCGCTGACTCCGGGACGATTCTGGTCGACGGGCAGGAGCAATCCCATCTAACCCCGATCAAGGCGGCCAAGCTTGGTATTCGGTTTATTCACCAGGAACTGAACCTGGTGAACGATCTGAAGGTCTTCGAAAATCTCTTTCTTCGGAACGAAATCGTCACCGCCGGGGTCTATCTCAACAAGCGCGAGATGATTCGCCGCTCCCGGGAGATCTTTGAGCAACTGGGCCTGGAGATCGATCCCACGGCGATGGTCCGCGATTTGGATACCTCCCGCAAGCAGCTAGTGGAGATCGCCCGGGCGCTCCTGTTTGAGTGCAAGCTGATTATCATGGATGAGCCCACCACCGCGCTCACCAACGACGAGATCGAAAACCTCTTCGACATCATGCGCGGCCTCAAGGACCACGGGGTGAGTTCGATTTATATCTCCCACAAGATGCCGGAACTGTTTTCCGTCTGTGATCGCTACACCGTCCTGCGAGACGGGCGCTTTGTGGCCACCGGTAACTTCGCCGACATCAACGAGCAGGAAGCCACCGAGATGCTTGTGGGACGCAGTATCGTGGACGACGTGGTGGAGAAGACGAATCAGATCTCCCCGGAGCATGTGCTCGAGGTGGAGCACCTGAGTTGCGAGGGCCACTTCCAAGACGTGAGCTTCGCCCTCCGCCGCGGCGAGGTACTGGCGTTTACCGGTCTCTTCGGCGACGGCCGCGGGGCATTGGCGGAGGGCCTCTTCGGCGCCCGCAAACTGACCTCCGGCACGATCCGGCTCCACGGGGAGGAGTTGGACACCCACTCAATTCGGAACGTGATCAAATCCGGCGTGTCCATGGAGCGCTCCTTGCGGTTGCGCGGCACCATGGACACGCCGGATTTGATCACGTTGCGAATTGAGCGGGTGTCCAACTCCTCCCCGTGGAGCCGGATCGTGCCGGAGGTCAGTTTGCGGGCGCCGA
>JAWOCO010000201.1:0-2645 GCA_046483765.1 Alkalispirochaeta sp.
TGATGCAGCGGGCGTCTGGGCGCCCTGAGTGCGGGCGCCCTGAGCCTGAGAGGTAGAGGCGTGGGCCGCCGGTGCCTGGTCCCTCGGAGCCGATTCGCTCATGTGCCTACCCGTTTGTAGTCTTTCATCGCCTGGCGAATCGTGGCGGTGAGCTCGGCCACGGGAATGCGCACCTGCTCCATGGAATCGCGGTAGCGCAATGTCACCGTATCGTCGCTCATCGTATCGTAGTCGATCGTCAGACAGTACGGCGTGCCCACCTCGTCCTGCCGGCGGTAGCGTCGACCGATCGCCCCGGACTGATCGTAAAAGGTGGCAAAATCTTCCCGGAGTTCGGTTTCGATCTCCCGGGCTTTCTCCGCCAGGCCGTCCTTCTTCACCAACGGGAACACCGCTACCTGAATGGGCGCGATCTTGGGGTGAAAGTGAAGCACCGTGCGCACGTCATTTTCACCGACCTCTTCCTCTTCGTAGGCGTCGGAGAGCACCATGAGCACACTCCGGGTCAGCCCGGCGGAGGTCTCCACGATGTAGGGGATGTAGCGATTCTTTGTCTCCTCCTCCAGATAGTTGATCTCCTTACCGGAGAACTCACTGTGGCGGGAGAGGTCGTAATCGGTGCGGTTGTGGATACCCTCAAGTTCCTGCCAGCCGAAGGGAAACTCGTATTGAATGTCAAAGGCGGCTTTGGCGTAGTGCGCCAGTTCGTCGGGGCCGTGCTCCTCGAAGCGCAGGCGGTCCATGCGGATTCCGAGCTTCTCATAGTACTTCATCCGCTCCGCTTTCCAGTACTCGAACCACTTGTCGTCTTCCCCGGGCTTCACGAAGTACTGCATCTCCATCTGCTCAAATTCGACGGTGCGGAAGATGAAGTTCTTGGTGACGATCTCGTTGCGGAACGCTTTTCCCACCTGGGCGATACCAAAGGGGATCTTCACCCGGGAGGTCTGCACCACGTTCTTGAAGTTGACGTAGATCCCTTGCGCGGTTTCCGGTCTGAGATAGACCTTGGTTCCCGATGCAGTGGATGGGCCCAGGTGTGTCTCAAACATCAGGTTGAACTGCCGCGGCTCCGAGAGGGGATTGCCGTTGGGACTGGTCTTGGTGTCACGCTGCTCCGCGGTGAGGTGGTCCCAGCGGTAACGCTCATTGGTGACGGTGTCCTCCACCATCATGTCGGCAAAGTTCTCTACGTGGCCCGATGCCTTCCACACGGTGGGGTGCATCAAAATTGCTGCATCCAGTCCCACGATGTTGTCGTGGAGTTGCGTCATTTCTTTCCACCAGAAGCGCTGCAGATTGGCTTTGAGTTCAACCCCCAGTGGACCGTAGTCCCAGGCTGAGGCGAGTCCGCCGTAGATTTCCGAGGAGGGGAAGATAAATCCCCGTCGTTTAGAGAGGCTGACGATCTTGTCCATCGTTTTGGGGTCGACTGGTTTCGGGTCGCTTGTCTTGGGGGTATCGCTCATGTCGTGCTCCTTGTGTTTTCGTCTGCGGCAGCCTCGAGTACCGCCCGTGCTCCAGCAATTCGCCGCAGCGTCTCGTCCATTCCCAGCTCGCGGATGCTTCCCACCAGCGGTGGAGAGACTTTGCTACCGGTAATGGCCACGCGGAGCGGCATCATCAGATTTCCCAGCTTTGTTCCCTGTTCTTCGGCGGCGTGCCGCAACGCCTCATTGTGCGCTTCCTCGGCGGCCTCATCTCCCGGGGCCGGCAGAGGCTCCGTCTTGAGGACCTCCGTGGCGGCGTCCAGCCACTGCAGCGCCTCCGGGGCGGTGGCTTTCTTGGGGATCAGATCATCCACAGACCATTCGCTCACATCCTCGTAGACAAATCGCAATAGATCGGTCACGTCGGCGAGCGTCTTCAGCCGCTCCTTGATAAGGGGCAGCAGCGCCGCCAGGCGAGCGCGGTCGGCCTCGGGGGCGGAACCGTTGTCGCCATCGGCAGTGGTGACCGCAGCGCCGGAGACGGCGGCCCACCCCGCCTCCTGGATGTAGGGCATCAGCAGATCCACCAGGCGCTCGTCGGGGCACTCCCGGATGTAGTGGCCGTTGTACCAGTCCAGCTTCTTGTAGTCGAACACCGCCGGCGCTTTGTTGATCTTCTCCACGGAGAAGAGCTCTTCCAGCTCCTCCCGGGTGAAGAACTCCCGGGAGTCATCGTAGGCCCAGCCGAGCATGCTGATATAGTTGGTGATCGCCTCCGGCAGGTATCCCTGCCGACGGAACTCGATGAGGCTGGTGGCGCCGTGGCGTTTGGATAGCTTGCTCCCGTCCTTGCCCATGACCATCGGCAGATGGCAGTAGACCGGCGGCTCCCAGCCGAAGGCCTCATAGAGAATGACGTGCAGGGGACCGGAGGGAATCCACTCCTGGGCCCGCATGATATGGGTGATGCCCATCATATGGTCATCGATCACGTTTGCCAGATGATAAGTCGGGTACCCGTCGGACTTCAGCAGCACCGGGTCGGGGCTGATATCCGAGTTCTTCCTGGTAATATCGCCCATCAGCTCATCATGGACGGTCGTCTTGCCCTCCATGGGAACCTTGAGCCGGATCACCGGTTTGATACCCTGCCGCTCGAACTCGGCGCGCTGCTCATCGGTAAGGCTGCGGCAGTGACGGTCGTACCCTTGGTAC
>JAWOCO010000340.1:0-2782 GCA_046483765.1 Alkalispirochaeta sp.
CCGCGGGTGACGCGTCCGTCCCCGACGCGGCCACTCCTGACGCCGCAGCCCCTGACGCGGCCCAGAACGTGGCCACCACCGACGCGTTCGCCCCCGACGCTGCCGCCCCCGACGCGGCCACCCCCGACACCGCGGCGTGGGCGGCCACCATGGCGGAGGTCTTCGGTATGCCCTTTGCCACCGATTCCGAACGGTTTGACGCGTACGCCGCCGGGGTGTTTGGCACGCCGCGGACGGTGTCTCCGGAGGTCTATGGCCGGTTGGAGGCGTGCATCGCCGATCCATCGGAGTCGGCTCACGTGCTGGCGGATCGGGTATCGATCTGGGAAGGATACCGGGACTATGCCTTCTCCTGAGCGTCGGTACGGGTTTATCGGGCTTATCGTGCAGGACCGGGACCGGGCGGGGGCACGGATCAACCAGATCCTGTCCGCCCACACCGAGTGCATCGTGGGGCGGCTGGGTATGCCGAATCTGCAGGAGGGAACGTTGTCGATCGTGACCTTAATCGTTCACGCCACCACCGATGAGATCGGTGCGCTCACCGGTAAACTCGGCGCGCTGCCGGGGGTCTCAATTAAGTCGGCGATGCATAAGGCCCTGGAACGATGACCGACGCAGGTTCGGCCCTGCCGGCAGTGTCGCCGTATCGGGTCACTCCCGCCCTGGTACGAGCGGTGGCGCTGGTGAAGGAGGCCGCCGCCATCTGTAACGGCGAGCTCGGCTACCTGTCTGCCGACGTGGTGGAACGCATCGTGACGGCGGCGCGGATGCTCCAAACCGGTGATGACCGGACGGTGGGTGAGGCGGTTGTTCTCGATGCGTTTCAGGGTGGCGCCGGCACCGCGATCAACATGGCGGTGAATAGCTGGATCGCCAAATCGGCGGGACCAGAAGCTGCGCCGGGAGCGCAGGCCACGGCGGGCGCAGTGCCCGCCGCACCGGGAGGTCCCATCGACCCCTACGCCCACGTGAACTGCCACCAGTCCACCAACGATGTGATGCCCACCGCCCTGCGGCTGGTCATGCACGATCAGCTGTCCCGGCTCGAACGTTCCGTAGAGGAGCTCCAGGCGCAGTTGCAGGCCGGCGAGGAGCGCTACGATATGGTGCTCAAACCGGCCCGTACGCAGCTGCGAGATGCGGTAGTCACCACCGTGGGTCGCGAGTTTGCCACGTGGGCGCACGCGATCGGTCGCGACCGCTGGCGCTGCTTCAAGGCGCGGGAGCGGATTCGCGAGGTCAATCTCGGCGGGACCGCCGTGGGCACCGGCGCGGGAGCTCCCCGACGGTATGTGCTGCAGGTGGTACAGGTGCTGCAGCGCCTCACCGCGCACCCGGTGTGCCGCGCGGAACATCTGGTGGAAGCGACCAGCAATTGGGATCAAATAGTAGAAGCGATGGAGTCGGTGCGGACGCTGGCGGTGAACCTGCGGCGGATCGCCAACGATATTCGGTTACTCGCATCTGGTCCGGAAACGGCGATCGGCGAGATACGCCTCCCGCGGCTGATGCGCGGATCCAGCATTATGGCGGGTAAGGTGAATCCGGTGGTGCCGGAGTCAGTTATCCAGGTGGCGGAGCGGATTATTGCCAACGATGGGTTGATTACGCGGCTTGCCGCCTCCACGGAGCTGGAGCTGAACGCCTTCTTCCCCGCCCTGGCGTTCACGATTGAGGAGAGTCTCACCATGGCCCGTGGTGCCACCGAGGCGTTGTGCGACTACGTGAGCCGCTTAGAGGTAGATCATGAACGGTGCGCAGCCAACGTAGCGGGGAGTGCGCTGGCGGTGGTGGCGTTGCTGCCCCTGGTGCCCTACGGTGGCGTGGAACTGCTGGTGCGTGCAGCGGCCGCCGCCAACCAAGACTTGCACACCTATCTCACCGAGACCGCGCTTCTCTCGGAGTCCGATTCCCGGGCGTTGTTTGCGCCGGAGAACGTGATGTCCCTGGGGTACGACGAATCGCTGTATGCCGCGATTCGCGAGCGCTCCGGGGCGGCGCTGGCAGAACATGTTGAGAAGCTGGGAGGGGTCCTATGAGCAATCGACCGCAATCCACACCGCGCGCGCTCCGTCCGCACATTGTGCTGGTAGGAAAGTGCAATGCCGGAAAATCGGCGTTGCTGAACGCGCTCGCCGGCGACGAGTTGGCGATCGTCTCCGCCACGGCGGGAACCACCACCGATCCGGTGACTCGTGCCAGTGAACTGGTGCCCTGGGGGCCGGTGGTGTACGTGGATACCGCCGGAAGTGATGATGAGAGCGCCTTGGGCGCCCAGCGGGGAAGTAAAGCCGCCCGGGCGGTAGCCGGGGCGGACGTGGTGCTCTACGTCTACCGCCCAGGTACGTGGGATCAGCGAGACAGCGCGGAACTCGAGCGCCTGCGGGAGATGTCGCTGCCGGTGGTGGTGGTTGCGACCCATGCGGATTTGGCCACCTCGGAGGCGCGGGCGGAACCCGCCGCGCAGGAGATGATCCACGTCGGTTCTCTTACCGGGCAGGGAGTTCCGCAGCTTCGGGAGCATCTTATCGAGATCCTTCGGAGACGGGGGGAGACCCAGAAAACGTTGCTGGAAGACCTGGTGCGACCGTATCGCCTCATCATGCTGGTGGTCCCCATCGATCTGGAGGCACCGGCGGGACGACTCATCATGCCGCAGGTGCAGACGATCCGCGAGGCGCTCGACGGTGACGCCATGACGGTGGTGGTGAAGGAGCGAGAAATCGCATGGGCGTTGCAGCAGCTCTCCCGCCCGCCGGACCTGGTCATTACCGACTCC
>JAWOCO010000346.1:0-3092 GCA_046483765.1 Alkalispirochaeta sp.
ACAAGGATTACGCCGCTGGATGAAACACTTCTTTTAGGGTTTCACCAGCGATGAAGCGTATGCACAAGGGAGGGAGTGCATGAACTTTCAAATTTACGAAGACGACTTGTCGATCGCATCGTCCGGGACCAGTCCCACGGTGATCAAAGTCATCGGGGTTGGCGGCGGCGGCAGTAACGCGGTCAATCGAATGATTCAGGCGGGCCTGACCAACGTGGAGTTCGTTGCGGTCAATACCGACTTGCAGGCCCTGCAGAGTTCCCAGGCTGAACTGCGGGTTCCCTTGGGAACCAAGATCACCGGGGGCCTCGGGGCCGGGGGCAAACCGGATATCGGTGAGCAGGCCGCGCTGGAAGACAAGGAACAGATCCGCTCAATTCTTGAAGGTGCTGACATGGTCTTTGTCACCGCCGGCATGGGCGGTGGCACCGGTACCGGAGCAGCTCCGGTTATTGCCGACATATCCCGGAATCTCGGTATTCTCACTGTGGCGGTGGTGACCAAACCGTTCTCCTTTGAGGGGCAGCGCAAGTCACGCCTGGCTGAAGATGGCATCGCGCGGTTGCGGAACGCCGTGGATACTCTGATCACGATTCCCAACCAACACCTGCTGAAGATCGTCGAGAAGAACACTCCCATTAACGACGCGTTCCTGATCGCCGACGACGTGCTGCGCCAGGGAGTCCAGGGTATCAGCGATTTGATTACCAAGGACGGCATGATCAACATCGATTTCGCCGACGTCCGCACGATTATGTCGGGTCAGGGCGACGCCCTCATGGGAGTAGGCACGGGAGACGGCGATAACCGGGCGGTAGATGCGGCCACCAATGCGATTAACAACCCGCTGCTCGAAGACGCTCACATTGAAGGGGCCAACAAGATTCTGGTCAACGTGTCCGGCGGAGACGACTTCAGCCTGACTGAGTACGAGGAGATCATGAAGATCATCACCGCCAACGCCGACGATGATGTGCTGGTGATCGCCGGTACCGCGGTGGATCAACGGTTGGATGGTCAGATTCGGGTTACGGTGATCGCCACCGGATTTCATACGGAGCCCACGGTTCATGAGGAGCCGGAAGCTGAGCCGGTGGAGCAGGAACCGCAGGCGCCTTCGGGAAACGAGAAGCAGCCGGAGTTTATCAATCTGGATACGTGGAATAATCTGACGCGCTCCACCCACCAGGACGATCTCTTCGCCGATCAGGAAGAAGATGACGATCAGTTGGGAATTCCGGCGATCCTGAGACAGCGCCGGGCCAGCGGAAAACGGCATTAGGCGCAGGACGTGAGCGTATCCATGGCTGATACCCTGCTGGAGCGATTCCGCGATTACTTACACGTTGAGCTTCGCCTCTCGAAACAGACGGTAGAGACGTACATGCGGGAGTGCTCTGCGGCGCATCTGGACGCTCGGGAGCACGGACTCGCGCTGGAGCAACTCTCTACCGGAGAAATCATAGATTTTCTCATTCGTCGGCAGACCTCCGACGAGCCGGTGGATCAGCGGACGATCGCCAAGGGACTGTCTGCGCTGCGCTCCTTTTTCCAGTTCTGTGTGCTGGAGGAGATCCGTCCGGACAATCCCGCCGGAGGTATTGCCTCTCCCCGCGGTGAGCACCGCCTGCCGGGGGTCTTGTCGGTGGAGCAGGTTGATCAGCTCCTGGACTCCATCGATATCACCACCCCCGGGGGGCTGCGGGACCGGGCGCTGTTTGAGATCATCTATTCTTCGGGCCTGAGAATTTCAGAGGCGGTGAGTCTCGATCAGAACCACCTCTATCTACGAGAGGCGTTGGTCCGGGTTCACGGAAAGGGCGACAAGGAGCGCTTGATTCCGCTCGGAGAAGAAGCGGTGCTGTGGCTGCAGCGCTACCTGGATGAGGGGCGCCCGAAACTCGTGCGCAGTATCGCTGAGCGTGCGGTCTTTTTGAATCGGCGCGGCACGCGTCTGTCCCGCAAGGGGATGTGGAAGCGGTTTCACGAGCTCACTCAGTCGGTGGGAATTGATGCGAAAGTGCACACCCTGCGACATAGTTTTGCGACGCACCTCTTGGAGGGGGGAGCCGATCTACGCTCGGTGCAGGAGTTGCTCGGCCACGCCGATATCGGTACGACGCAAATCTACACGCACATCGATACGGAGGATCTCCGGAATTACCATGAACGGTTTCACCCGCGAGGATAGTGAGATGCACGTAAGGAGTTTACGATGAACGAGCAGGACATATTGCAACGCGCCGCTGCCACGCAGCAGCGCCTTACCGCCGCCCAGCGGCCGGCCTGCGAGCACGGTGGATCGCCGCGTATCGCTGCCGGGGCACCGCTGGCGCTGTACTTTGACCACACCCTCCTCAAGCCGGAAGCCACCGCCGACCAGTACCGCACCCTCTGTGAGCAGGCGCGCGAATACGGCACCCGCAGTGTGTGTGTTCCCCCGGATCGGGTGGGGCTGTGTCGGGACCTGCTGGAGGGGAGTGCAGTCGAGGTGTGTACGGTGATCGGGTTTCCCCTCGGCTACCACTCTACCAGCGCCAAGGTGACGGAGGTGGAAATCGCCGCTTCCGCCGGTGCCAGCGAGTTTGACATGGTAATTCCCATTGGTCGCCTGCGGGATGGTGACGTGCACGCGATCTACGATGATGTGCGGGCGGTAGTGGCAGCAGCCGGCACCCAGATCGTGAAGGTGATTCTGGAAACGGCGCTCCTCACCGACGAACAGAAGGTGGATGCCGCAGCGGCGGCGGTTCATGCCGGGGCAGCGATACTCAAGACCTCCACCGGCTTCTCCACCGCTGGGGCCACGGTAGCCGACCTTCAGATGTTCCGCCTGATCGCCGGCGAAACGCGCGGAGTGAAAGCGGCCGGCGGCATCCGGGATCTGTCCTTTGCCCGGGCGTGTATCGAGGCCGGCGCAGACCGAATCGGCGCATCCGCTACGGGAGCGATCCTTGACGAAGCAGCAGGACGCAGTGGCCCGTCTAAGAGTACGGGAGGCGATTTCTACTGATGATCCGCATTCGATGTCGGTTCTGCATCCGCGGCATGCTCGTGCTCGCGATTTTTCTTCTGCTCGTGGGCTGCGCCGC
>JAWOCO010000377.1:0-26545 GCA_046483765.1 Alkalispirochaeta sp.
ATCTCCGCCGGAGATATCCTGTGTGAGGTAGAGACCGACAAGGCCTCCATGGACTATGAGGCAACCCAAGAAGGGACGCTCCTAAAAATCGTAGTTCCCGAGGGCGGCCAGGCCAAGGTTGGCCAGACGATCGCGATTCTGGGAGAAAAGGGCGAGGACACCTCGGCAATTGAAAAGGAGATCTCCCAAGAAGGGGAGTCTGCCGGTGATTCCGGCGGGGAAAGCTCTGAGGCCGAAACCGGCGAGGAAGCCAAGCCTACCGAGGAGAAAGAATCCGGTGCAGCCAAGGACTCTACTGCTGAAGCAGCCAAAGAGTCGGCTTCCTCGCAGTCAGCGCCCGCCACAACGGCTAAGCCCGCGGAGGCGTCAGGTCAGACCGCTCAGCGGTCCACCCCCTCCGCACGAGCCGAAGGTTCCAAGATCAAGGCGAGCCCGTTGG
This sequence comes from Alkalispirochaeta sp., assembly GCA_046483765.1. Classification (GTDB taxonomy): domain Bacteria; phylum Spirochaetota; class Spirochaetia; order DSM-27196; family Alkalispirochaetaceae; genus Alkalispirochaeta. The sequence continues at coordinate 440 of JAWOCO010000377.1, forward strand.
CGGTCAAACTCGCGGCGGAGCGTAACATCAATCTCAGTCTGGTCACCGGCAGCGGCCCGGACGGACGGATCGTGAAGCGCGACATTGAGGAGTTTCGGGGCGTTCCCGGTGGAGCAGGAGCAGCCTCAGCCACATCGGTCGCGGGTTCGGCTCCGGCAGCGGGAGATCAAGAGATTCCGGTGGCGGGGAAACGCGCGGTCATCGCCAAGCGGCTCAGTGAGAGTAAGTTCAGCGCACCCCACTACTACGTAAAGATGTCCGTCGATATGGATAGCATGGTGGGAGCACGAAAGATGCTTAACGCCACGCTGCCGGAGAAAGTGTCCTTAAACGCCTTCTTCATAAAATTTGCGGCGGAAGCGTTGAAACGCCATCCCCATATTAACGCCTCGTGGCAGGGAGACAAGATCGTTCAGTACGGCAGCATCGACATCGGTATTGCCGTGGATGTGGGGAACGGGCTGATCACCCCGGTGGTCAAAAACTGTGGAAATCGCGGTATCGTAGATATCGACGCCGATCTGCAGGAGCTCATCGGTAAGGCACGAGACGGCAAGCTCAAGCCTGAAGAGTATACGGGAGCTACATTTACGATTAGCAACCTGGGGTCCTTCGGCGTAGAAGAGTTTACCGCCATCATCAATCCTCCGGGGTCGGCAATTCTGGCTCTCGGAGCTACTCAGCCTACCCCCGTTGTCAAAGCGGATGGTTCGTTGGGAGTGGGCAATATCATGAAGATGACGCTCTCCTGTGACCATCGTGTTATCGACGGGGCAGCCGGTGGTAGCTTTCTGCATGATCTGCAGCAGATGATGGAAGAGCCCGTCCGGATGATTTTTTAGGAGGTATCTGTGGCCGATTATGATTATGACTTAGTAATAGTAGGAGCGGGACCCGGCGGTTACGTCTCCGCGATTCGCGCCGCCCAGTTGGGTCTGAAATCTGTGGTGGTGGAAAAAGAGGCTCCGGGAGGAGTGTGTCTCAACTGGGGCTGTATTCCATCCAAGTCACTGATCCACCAGGCGGAGATCGCCCACTACGCGGAAGACCTGAAAAAAATGGGGGCCTCGGTGGACCTTACCGGGGTGGACTATAAGAACGTCCACAAGAAGTCCCGAGACGCCGCCGGAAAGCTCTCCAAGGGCGTGCAGTCCTTATTGAAACGGAACAAGGTTGACTATGTGGAAGGCACCGCCACCTTTAGCGGGCCCCATGAGATCGACGTGGACGGTAAGAAGAAGATCACCGGTAAGAACATCATGATCGCTACCGGGTCCCGGTCAAAGCAGATTCCGGGGTTCGAGTCTGATGGCAAGAAGATCATGTCCTCTCGGGAGATTCTCGATATTACCACTCTTCCGAAGAAACTCATAATTCTGGGGGCCGGCGCGATCGGAATGGAGTTTGCCTACGTGATGAACTCCTTCGGCGTGGAGGTGACGGTAGTTGAGATGCTGGATCAGCTGCTGCCTCTGGAAGATGCCGACGCGGTGGAAGTCATCACCAAGGCGTTTAAGCGCTACGGTATTACTACGATGACCGGAACCAAGGCCAAGAGTGTCGACAAGAAGGGCAAAGGCCTCCGACTGACCGTGGAAAAATCGGATGGTCAGGAGGAGACCCTCAGTGCGGACATGCTCCTGGTAGCGGTGGGACGCACGCCCAACACCGAAGAGATTGGACTGGAGACGGTAGGTGTTAAGACCGAACGGGGATTCATCACCGTGGGAGACTACTTCCAGACCAGCGTCAGTGGTATCTACGCCATTGGAGATGTCACCAGTTCTCCGCTCCTCGCTCACGTAGCCAGCAAAGAGGGTGAGATCGCGGTGGAGCACATCGCCGGTCACAACCCTGAGCCCACGATCGATCCTGATTTGATCCCCTCGGCGGTATACTGCCAACCGGAGATCGGGAGCTTCGGGGTTTCCGAAAAGGTTGCCAAGGAACGCGGGCTGAACTATGAAGTAGCCTCATTCCCCTATCGGGGAGCGGGAAAGTCCGTGGCCGTTGAGAAGAGCGAGGGTATCGTGAAGCTGGTATACGCCAAAGATACACGAGAGATTCTCGGAGCCCACGTGGCCGGGCATAACGCCACTGAACTCATTCACGAGTTACTCCTGGCCAAGAAGGCTGAGCTCTTGCCCGAGGATATCGCTACGATGGTTCATGCCCATCCCACGCTTTCGGAAGCAGTTATGGAAGGCGCGCGGGTAGCGGAAGGTTGGGCGATTCACATCTGATTCGTTCTAAGTGTGGGCACGTAGGCGCGTAGGCCCCTAGCCGCGTAGACGTGTGACCGGGCTATCCCTCTGTATTCCGGAGGGGTAGCCTTCTTTTTTGTTCAGCTTGTCAAAGCACAGGCGAGGAGATACTGTAGACGCCGATGTCCGACACCTCAGATTCGCCGAAACGGAGTTTTCGCCAGCTGAGAATACCCACCGGGGTGGCTCGCGCCAACACCGTATATCTGTTCATTATTGCCCTCGTCTCGGTGGGAACGGTTCTCCGTCTGACCGGAAGCATCTTCATCCCGTTTGTGATTGCGGTCCTGCTGTCGTTCGTGTTCGCACCGATCGTCAGTTTTCTGGTAAAACGTCGCGTTCCGCGCTTCATCGCGATCACCTTTGTGCTGTTGATCTTTCTGGCGTTCGGCTTCTTGATCGCGCTGATTATCTACTCGAGCTTTCAAAGCCTTCTGCGGGAATTCCCTACCTATCAGGCCCGTTTCTCCCAGTTGTTGCGGGACGTGATCGTGCGCTTCGATTTACCCCCGGATATCACCAGTCAGCTGGAGATTACCCGGACGATCGGAAACACCCTACTATCGTTTTCCGGCAACTTCATGTCGTTCGCCAGCGGATTTATGGTGGTCATGATCTTCTTGCTCTTTCTCCTTATGGAAAAACCGTACACACGGCGCAAGCTCACCATGGCGGTGCGTGACGAGACCACCCGCCGCTTGAGCCGCGTGCTGCTGCATATCACCAGCCAAATCGGACGCTATGTTGCGGTCAAATTGCTCGTGAGTACGCTGACGGCGCTGGTGGTATACGTGTTGTTTTCCATGATCGGCGTCGATTTCCCCTTTGTCTGGAGTGTGCTCACGTTCCTCTTCAATTTTATTCCCAGCATCGGTTCGGTGGCGATCACCTTCATCAGTGGAATTTTTGCGATGGTACAGTTCTTGCCGGACTGGAATCCGATCATTGCAGCGTTTACCGGTATGGGCCTCACGCAGTTTGTCATCGGCAACGTTCTGGATCCCAAGCTCCTGGGCGACCGGCTCAATTTATCGCCGGTGATTATTCTGCTGTCCTTGCTGCTATGGGGCTGGCTGTGGGGCACTGCGGGGCTGTTTCTCGCCGTTCCCTTAACGGTGGCAATTAAAATCGTCTTCGAAAACGTGCCTGGTATGGAAGCGTTTGGAATCCTTATGGGGACTGGAAATTTTAAGCCGCCCCGCAGACACAGATCGCCGGAGGAGGCGCAACCGAGTGAGTGAACGACATCGAATCCTGACGGGTGACCGCCCGACAGGTAAGCTACACCTGGGACACTACGTTGGGTCTTTGCAGAATCGTGTTCGTCTACAACATGAGTACGAGTGCTTCTTTATTATTGCCGACCTGCACACACTGACAACACGTCCGCAGAAAGCAGCAATTGGTGAGATAGCCGAGAATGCCCGTGAAATGGTACTGGACTATCTGGCGGCTGGTATAGATCCGGAGATTTCTACGATCTACTTACAGAGCGCCGTGCCGGAGATCTATGAGTTGAACCTGCTGTTCGAGATGATGGTTACCGTGCCACGACTACAGCGTCTACCAAGTCTCAAGGACATGGCCCGTAGTGCGGACCTACAGGAGATGCCCTACGGGCTCTTGGGATATCCCGTTCTGCAGAGCGCCGATATTCTACTGCCTCGGGCCAACCTGGTACCGGTAGGCAAGGACAACGAGGCGCACGTGGAGCTCACCCGGGAGATCGCTCGCCGTTTCAACTACCTCTACGGTGACGTATTTCCCGTGCCGGACGTCATGGTAGGCGATGTGCCGACGTTGGTCGGTACCGACGGCAGCGCCAAGATGTCAAAATCTCTGGGCAACGCGATCATGCTTTCGGATGACCGGAAGACGGTGGAGAAGAAGGTTCGTGGGATGTATACCGATCCCAACCGGGTACGCGCCGATGTTCCCGGAAAGGTGGAGGGGAATCCGGTGTTCTCCTACCACGATGTCTTCAACCCCGATAGCGCGGAGGTAGCAGACCTGAAGGAGCGTTACCGTAGCGGCAACGTGGGTGATGTTGAGGTCAAGGACAAGCTCGCCGCCGCGATTAACGCGTTTTTGGACCCCCTGCGGGAGCGACGGGCGGAATTTGCCTCCCGCACAGGTCTGGTTGATGAGGTGATCTACAACGGAACCCTGCAGATGCGGGAAGAGGCGCGTCGCACCCTCGCGGAAGTACGCAAGGCCACCGGTCTGGGAGGGATCTGGAACGGGATCCGTCGGAAGGCGGAGAAATCGATCAAAAAGCGTGCCGATGGAACGGAACCTGTTCGATGAACTCCCGGAGGGAGGGGAAGCGGGGCTCCGCGCGGACAGCCAGGTTGATCGATCACGATTTCGTTCGATCATATTAGACTATTACGCTTGGGCCGGGCGAAGGATGCCGTGGCGTGATACGCCTACTCCCTACTGGGTATTTGTTTCCGAAATGATGCTGCAGCAGACGCAGGTCAAGCGGGTGATGGAGAAGTTCCCCCCGTTTGTTGCGCGGTTTCCCTCATTTGTGGCCTTGGCGGACGCCTCCTTTAGCGATGTACTGAGTGAATGGAGCGGACTCGGCTACAATCGCCGTGCCCGCTTCCTGCATCGGGCGGCACAGGAGATAGTTTTCAGCCATAACGGCCGATTACCGGATGAACCGAAGCAGTTGCAATCTCTTCCGGGGATCGGGCCGAATACCGCCGGCTCGATCGCCGCCTTTGCGTTCAATCAGCCGGTGGTGTTTATTGAGACGAATATCCGCCGGGTATTTCTTCATTTCTTCTTTCCTGGAGAAGACCAGGTTCATGACAAGCAGCTCTTCCCACTGATAGATGCCACGCTTGACCGGGACGAACCGCGCCGCTGGTACTGGGCACTCATGGACTATGGCGTCGCTCTGGCACGGGTTACCGTGAATCCTAACCGCCGGAGTCGCCACTATACCCGACAGAAACCGTTTGCCGGGAGTGATCGTCAGCTTCGGGGCCGTATTTTGAAGGCGCTCACCCAGGGACAGTCCGTTACGGCGGCGGAGTTGCCCACGGTCACCGGATATGATCAGGCGCGATCCGAGGCGGTGGCGGCCCAACTGGAAAACGAGGGCCTGTTGACCCGAACGGAAGCGGACCGGTGGATTATCGCCGACTGAGAACCTGACAGGTCTCGGTTATTGGGCGGCGGCAACCGCCGCAGATACCAGATCGCGCTGCCAGGTAACCAACTCGCCCAGGAGCTCCTGATTGTCGCCACGGCAATCGGCTAGAATTCGAAAAACCGGTTCCGTTCCACTGCCGCGCATCCACACAAACGCCACCGGGATTGGGCGCGCGGCAAGCCCTGCGCCGTCGCGTACGCCGGTATCCGCTTCCCCGAGATAGAACGCCACCTTGAGTCCACCGCGCTCCTCACCGGTGCGTGCTCCGGCGCCCCGGCGATGCTCAGCCCCCTCGTAGTTGTAGATCTGCCACGTCAGTGGTGCGCCGTACTCGGCAGAGAGCTGAGACAGGATGCCCGGGAGATGATCGGGCAGCAGGCGTTCATAGTGACGCTTGAGATCGGCATGCGTCACCGTACCGATTTGCATCTTCGCGCGCGGGTCGTCGGTGGGAAGCGTGGAATACACCGGCAGCGACCGCGCCACCTCCACGAAATCCGTGTGCTCAGTGGCGGCGGCTTCGGCGGCTTCGTCCGATTTGGTCGCAGCCGCTGAGAGCGAGAACGCGTGTAATTTGCCCATCGCCAGAAGCGTGCTCAGGGGGTCACGCACCGTGGAGGGCGGCGTAATGTTGCCTCCATTGGAGCCCTCGCCCAGCACGACGACGTGAACGCCCTGACGACGAAGGCTTTCCGCCAGGGTCACCACATTCGCCTCACCCACCTCGGCCCGATACAGACGAGCTCCGAACCCCTTACAGATCTCATCGATGCGAGAGGAGGTGGGACCGTTGGCAACCACCGCCAAGGGGCCGTACGTTTCGCCCCGCTCGCGTTCGAGATATCGAGTCCAGGCCAGTTCGGTCATGACCACCAGGGCAAATACGGTCTGGGCATCCAGGGTAACGGCGCTTCCCCGGTTGAGAAACACAAGATTCCCCCGGTCGCCATCGTTATCCGGAACGTAGGCGATTTGGAACGCCGCATCCTGAGCGCCATGCACCTCGAGGAGTCTGCCGGCCTCCTCCAAACCGGCTCCCTCCGGAAGGATCTGGTGGGAAAAGTGACCAGGAGTATCGTTGTAGAGCGCCAGCGCTACTCCCAGTTCCGGTAGCAGCGTCCGATCAATAGAGGTTGAACGGGCGCTTCCGTTGAGTTCCCCCACGATGCCCAGGGGGCGGTGGTTAATTCGACGCTTCATCTCCACCATAAAGCGGTCTCGCGGCAGGCCGCCGGCGCTACAGTCCACGGCGAACGCCCGGTAGGCGGTGCGGGCGTGGACGCGGTATTGAGCCTGGCCGGCCTCGACCGCGTCCAAGTGCTGCGGCCGCACTGCGCCGATCTGCGCGATCAAGCGGTCAACATAGGCGCGATCCGCCACAGCCTCCTTGAAACTTTCAATCAGCGGCCATGCCTGAGATCCCGGCATCACCGATCCATCGGCGTAGCCCATCTTGAATCCGTTGTGGCCGGGGGGATTGTGGCTGGCGGTGATGTAGAAGAACCCGTCGATCTCCGGGTCGGTTGCCACATACGCCAGCGCCTCGGGAGTCGGGGTAATTCCCAGCCAGCGTACGTCCACGCCGTGGGACAGACACGTCCGCAGAACCGTGTCGGCGATCGCCGGCCCCGTGGGCCGACTATCGGTGGCCACCACCACGCGAATCGGCCGCGCCCCGGCTGTCGCGGAAGAGGCAGGATCAGGCGCAGGGATACTCCGCACATAGAGATCTGCCGCTACCGCCACAAGGTCGCGCAGTGCGGAAGATATGCTTGGGGTCAGATCATCATCGCTCCCGCCGAAGACCGTCCTCCAACCCGAAGCGGAGAGAATCATTCGGGATAGCGCGTCCAGCCGCTGCGCGTGGTCATCAGATGCTGAGGGAGACACTTCCATGCGGTGAGTATAGCAGTGCGTCTTGATTTTTGGCAGGTGAAGCGCCCATAATACTTAGGGAGCATATGAAAAAAGTACTTGTTATTGATGAGTCACAACTTTTTAGAGATTACCTCAAGAAGAAACTGGAAGACTATGGATTTGAGGTAGATGTAGCGGTGAGCGGACTGGATGGTGCTTCCAAATTACGGACAACTCTTCCAGACCTGCTGATTACCGATTACAACCTCAGCCGCAAGTCGGCGGTGGAACTCCTCAAGGAAAAGCACGGCAATCCAAACACCAAGGATATTCCGGTGATCATGGCTTCCGCCAAGGTCGATCGCGATGCGTTAATGGGAGTTGCGCGCTATAACGTACGCAAGTTCCTCACTAAGCCGATTCGGGTGGATGCGCTGCTGAAGGCGGTGAGTGAAACACTGAAAGTTCCGGTATCGATCGACACAACGCCTTGTATAGTTGAGGCGCACGTCAATGAAGACATCATGTTCATCGAAGTGGCCCAGGGCCTCAACCGTGAGAAGATTGATCTCCTGCGTTACAAGATTCATGAGCTCTTGGATCTCTATGAGCTGAAGAGTCCGAAGATTCTGGTGCTCATGACGAGTATTGAGGTATCCACTGCCGATTCGATCAAACTGCAAAGCCTCTTCTCCACGTTGCTGGAGATCTCAGGTACGCCCAAGCGGAACATCAAAGTCCTGACGCGAAGCTCCTATGTCCGCGAGTATCTGGAAAGCCGTTCCGAGTTTTCCGGCATCGGTGTATCGGATAATTTGGAAGATGCCATGGACGGCCTCTTGGGCCGAAAGGTAGGGGGCCCTATCCTCGAGCCGGGTCCGGACTCACGGGAAGATGTGCTGGGTACCAGCGCTCCTAAGAAGAAGCGCGGCGAATCGATCAACATGCGGTTCCAGGAAGATCAGCAAAAGCCCTCCTTTGAGTTATCCAGTCTGGGGGACTCAACCCGCATTTCCATCGTGGATGATGATGAAGTGATCCAAGAGTTGATTCGCAGTTCCTTTGCAGACACCCGCGTACAGATTCACGCGTATGGTAACGGGCGAGCGTTTCTCGAAGATACGGATGCGCTGGATTCAGATCTGGTCTTCTTGGATCTCATGATGCCGGAGATGAACGGATTCCAGGTTCTGGAAATCCTCAAAGGCAAGGAGCTCCGGCTGCCGATCATTGTGCTTTCAGCTCTCTCCAAACGGGAAACGGTAGTGCAAGCTCTCAAGATGGGAGTTTCCAGCTACATCATCAAACCACTCAAGCCGCATGACATTCGCAACAAAGCCTCCGAGATCTTAGGTCTCAACTTCTAAAGGGCGGACCGGAGTAGTGAGCAAACAAGTCTTCGGACGGCAGTTTCAGGTAGTCTTTCAGCATTCTCCCATCGGAATCGTCGTCATGGACGGTGTGGGCCGTATCCAGTACGCCAACAATGCGGTGGCCTCCTTCCTGCAGGTGCCATCTGAGGAACTGTCGGGCGGATTTCTCACCGCCTACTCCCACGAGGAGGACTCCGGTTTCTTTCAGACGCTCTTTGCGGAGTTAGTAGAAGGGGAGCGTGATGAGTTTCAGGTGGTATCTCGGTGCAAAGTCGGACACGGGGAGACCGCCTGGTGGCGCGTAGACATGCGTGCGGTAAGAACGTCGGAAAGTATTCCTTTCATGCTGGCAGTAGTTGACGACGTCACCTCACAGAAGAACGATGAGCAGCGCTTGCGCCGGGCGAAAGAGCTGGCCGAAGCTGCTACCCGCACGAAGAGCGCGTTCCTGGCCAATATGAGCCATGAAATACGTACTCCCCTGCACACGATCAACGGTATGGCTGAACTCATGCGGGACACCAATCTCGATGAGGAGCAGCTGGAGTATCTGCACCAAATTCAGTTCGCCGGGGAAGTACTCCTAGGCCTCATTAACGATATTCTTGATTTTTCCAAAATTGAGGCCGGCCGTTTGCAGCTGGAGCGTATTGAGTTTGATCCCGTTCAGACGATCGAGGATGCCGTGGACATGGTGAGTATGCAGGCACACCGAAAGGGCCTGGAGGTTGTCCTGTACATCGACGACGCACTCCCGCGGACAATGGTGGGCGATCCAAACCGATTACGGCAGGTGTTGGTAAACCTGGTCAATAACGCGGTGAAGTTTACCGATTCCGGAGTGATTCGGGTGAGTGGTGAACTGCGCAAGGCAAAAGGTGCCCACAATGTTTTGGTCCAGGTCAAGGATTCGGGGATCGGGATCGCAAAGGACCGACAGGATCGGTTGTTTCAGCCGTTCAGTCAGGTAGATGCCTCCATGACCCGCAAGTTTGGGGGAACGGGGCTGGGGCTTTCGATTTCCCGGGACCTGGTGGGCATGATGAACGGGAGGATTGGGGTCAAGAGCAAGCCTCAGCTCGGTTCCAATTTCTGGTTCACCCTCCCTATCGAGGGCGCCAGTACGAACACGGTAGCCGTGGAGCCCCCCGCTTCTATTCACGGCGACTTTCGAACGTTAATTATCGACGATAATCAGGATAGTGCCGGGGTGATTTCCGACTATTTGCAACGATGGGGATCGTCGGTCACTGTCGAGCGCTCGGCAGCATCGGGACTAGAGCGAATGACCCAGGCGGTGAGCGACAACACTGCCTTTCACCTGGTGTTGATCGATCTCCGTCTGCCAGATATGGACGGGTGGCAGTTGGCATCGGAAGTTCGTAATGATCCGCTGGTAGAAAAAACGCCGTTAGTCCTCATGAGCCCCACCGGCCTCAGCACCGGCGATGCCAAGATGAAGCTTCTCCGCTGGTTTGATGCGTATATCAATAAGCCGGTGAAGATGCGGGAGCTGGCCGCCGCCGTTGATACGGTCTTTGCCGGCGACATTGAGGAACTGGAAGCGATCGATGGCGAGGCGATCGAAGTTGAAACCCTCCCTGACGACGGCGACGTGCTTCCAAAGAAAGTACTCGTTGCAGAGGACCATTTTGTAAACCAGCAGCTCTTCCAGACGATTCTCGAGAAACAGGGATTCACCACAGTAGTCGCCTCGGATGGACTCGAAGCGGTGGAGGCGATAAAGGCCGATCCCGGTATCGGTCTGATTTTCATGGATGTACAGATGCCCAACCTCAACGGGTATGATGCTACCACGCGTTTGCGGGATTTAGGCTATAACGTTCCTATCATTGCGGTCACGGCCAATGCGCTTTCCGGAGATCGGGATCGGTGTATTCGGGTTGGCATGAACGAATACATGTCCAAGCCGTTTAAGAAGTCCGACATTGAAGCCGCTATCGCACGACTCCGCGAGCAGGGAGTGTTTGCGGCTTCCGCGCCGGCAGCACTCGAGGAGCTGCCGGCGGAAGTAGACTCCCAGGAGAGCCCGGATGCGGTAGGAGCGCGCGGGGTGTCTCCTGAGGGTGAGGCCTCATCGGCATCGATCGAGCCGGCTCAGGTCTCGGAGGCCGCGGCGCCGATCGATATCCAGGAAGCGATCGGGGCGTTCATGGGAGATGCAGCTACCACCGAACGGGTGATCCGCAAATTTGCACAGCGCCTGGAGTCTCAGATCAGCGAGGTGGAGACGTTTCTCGCGGAAGACAAGATTGCCGATGCCCGGGTCGTGGCGCATGCGATGAAGGGGGGCGCGTGGAATCTGTACGCCCAGGAGTTGGGGGATGCCGCCAAAGCGGTGGAAGATGCCTGTGCCGACGAGGATCGGCAGACCGCGGAGGCGGGATTGGCTGAGCTGCGCCGGCGCGCTCGTATCCTTGCCGATTACATAGAGGTCCTCGACTTCAACAGCTACGTCGAATCACAAACCTGATTTGCCTTCTCAAGAAATCCTTGGTATCTCTGTTCCAGGAGGATTTTGCGATGCAATCCAGACGTTACATGTCTTTACTGATACTCACCGCCGTAATGGGCGTGTCCCTGGTGGGCGCTGGAGGCCAAGGGGAAGCGGCCTCGAAGCAGAACGGCGAGGGAAGTCTGATGGGGAGCTCATCCGAGAGTGGCCAGGGCCAGGATGAAGATCTGCTCGCCTATCTCACTCCCAATGAGCGAGAACTGGTGGAAAAGTATCCGGCGCCGGAGTCCTTTACGGTGGAACTTTCGGAGGATGACTGGCGCGCCCGGCTCACAGAGTTCCAGTATTTCATTTTGAGAGAACATGGGACCGAACGCGCGTTCACGGGGGAGCTTCTGGAAGTGGAGGAGTCCGGGACGTACTACTCCGCTGCCACGGGGGAGCCGCTGTTTCATTCCGACACCAAGTTCGAGTCCGGTACCGGCTGGCCAAGCTTTACGGAGCCGATTGAACCGGGGGCGGTGCGCTATCGCCTGGATACGAGTTACGGAATGGTCCGGGTAGAAGTGGTGGACAGTCTGAGTGGATCTCACTTGGGTCACGTCTTTCCTGACGGTCCCGATCCCACCGGTCTGCGGTACTGCATGAACTCAGCGGCAATGGTCTTTGTTCCCGACGGCGAAACCCCGCCGGAACTGATCACCGAAGAAATCGCATCTCGGTAAAAAAGATTTCTGTCACTGTGTAACCGCCGGCAGGGAGCGTTGTTATAAAGGGTGACAACGCACACGAGCACCGCAATTTTGCCCCGGGGATTTTACCTCCTTTGCCCCGGGGCTTCTTTTTGTCCCGGTCCTAAAGCAGCCCGAAGGAAGCGCCGGAATCGACGCCGGCCTCCGGGGCCAGGTTCTATGCATGACGGAGCGTGCGACGTGAAGTGCACGTTGCCGCGCGCCTCCGCAGCAGGTCAAAGCGTCCGCAGCAACGTTGCCCCATAGGTAAACCCACCACCAAACGCGGTGAGCCCCCAGTACTCTCCGGCGGTGTGTTCCGGTAACAGCTCCGCGAGACAGAGGGGAATCGTGCTGGAGGAGGTGTTTCCGTTGTCGGCAATATTGCTGTACATCCGGTGCGGCTCGAGTTTCATCCGTTGGCGAATGGCGTTTATGATTCGCTGATTCGCCTGGTGGGGTACGTAGAGATCGAGACTGTCCGGTCGTAGCTGGGCGTTCTCTGCGCTGGCGCTGAGCGTCTCCATCATCGCCTTAACCGCTTCCAGATATACCTTAGGACCATCCATTGTAACAGGAAGCTCAGTCTCCGACGGCACCCGCAGGGCATCCCCCGATTCTCCCTTGGCGGCGATTACCGGACGGTCCACCGCCGCCACCGCCTGGTCCGCCACGGAGGATGAGGATCCTCCCAGAATGGTGGCGGTCGCGGCGTCTCCAAAGATCGGCGCGGTCCCCACATCGTTCATATCCAACCGAGGACTCAAGACTTCACTGGTCACCAGCAGAATCAGATCCTGCGGTGAATTACTTAAGTAATCCCAGGCCTGCTGGAGCCCGTAGATGTAGCCGGCGCAGGCGGCATTGATATCATAGGCGGGACAGGTGAGTTCGACGCCACTGACGGTGAGGGAAAGTTGGTGCTGCAGCAGCGCCGCCATCGACGGGGTGGTGCTGGAGGGGGTGCCGGTGGCAAAGATAATCATACTGATATCGGTGGCCGCGAGACCGGTCTGCTCCAGGACACCGCGAGCTGCCTCGGTTGCCAGGGTGAGCACCGTTTCACCCTCGGATACCCACGGGCGCCGTTGGATGCCGGTGCGCTTCGCAATGTCGGCTGCACTCCAATCGGGCGCCATCGTTTCGATCTCGGCGTTTTCCACGATCCGGGATCCTTTGCGCGTAGCGACCCCCGCCACCAAACAGGTCCGGGTGGTATCGGTGGCCCGAGCGCTGGTAGCACCGCCGGCCAAGGTCTGCGCACCACCGGCTCCCACCGTTAAGCCGGTAATTGCCGGTTCACCAGGATTCTCTCGGGTTAACTGCTTCACGTGGACGGGGCCCCCGGCGGCGGTGCGGATCTTGGCGATCGGGGTGCCTACGGGGACGCTGTCTCCGACGCCGATAAGTAACTGATCTACCGTTCCCGACACCGGCGATTTCAACTCCGCCGCAGCTTTGTCGGCTTCGACCTCCGCTAAGAGATCTCCCTCTTGCACGGTATCCCCCACCGCCACGGACCATTCCACCATGGAGACGGTCTCATCGCTGGGGCTGGAACCGATCGCTTCCACGTCAAAGACTCCCGTCTCCCCGGCATCCTCCTGTTTCCAGAGAACCGTGCCTCCCAAGAGATCTACCGCAGTCTCGAGCATACGCTTGTATGAGGGGAGCACTTCCAACTGGTTGCCAAAGTTGCACGGTACGTAGGTGTCGGGGCGCGTCACGCGGCGGGCAGCAATGTGTCGGCGGCTGCGTTCAGCCACGGTGGAGACCACTTCGGCCCCGAAGCCGGCGGTGTGGTTATCCTCGTGGGCTACGATGAGCCGACCGGTCTTCTCGACACTGGCCACCACGCTCTCCACGTCCCACGGTACCAGGCTTCGCAAATCGATCAGATCGACTCCCACGCCGAGCTTCTCCAGCTGCGCCACCGCCTGCGCCGCCAGGGGCATCGTGTTTCCATACCCCACGATGGTGAGGTCATCTCCCCGATTCACGAAACGCGCCCGTCCCGGAGGCACCAGCTGTTTGGCCACGTCCCGACTGGTGGCACGGGAGCGGTCATTCAACTGGTTCTTGGGGTAGAAGAAAATCGTCGGCCGCTCGGATTCGAACGCGGCATTGAGCAGGCCCGCGGCGTCTCCGGCATCGGAGGGCATATACACGTCGACGCCGGGAGTGTGGGCCACCAGCGCTTCCAAGGTGGAGGCGTGAAAGGGCCCGAGCCCCGGGCGATAGCCTCCGGCGGTAACCATGACGATCACCGGTACCTGCCAGCCACCATCGGTTCGCCAGTACATGCTGCCCAACTCTGCAAAGATCTGGTTATAGGCAATGGGAAGAAAATCGGCAAACTGCAAGAATGCCACCGGGCGCCCGCCGGCCAGGGCGCGCCCCACCGAAACACCCACGATCAGCGACTCGCTGAGGGGGCTGTTTTTAATGCGGGAACCGTACTTCTGCGTCAGGCCGCGTGTTATTCCAAATACATCTCCCTTGGGATCCTCGATATCCTCACCAAAGAGCGTCACCCGCTCATCGGCGGCGAGGCGGGCGTCCAGGACGTCGCGAATAGCCTCCAGCATGACCAGTTCCCGGTCACCGCTGCCGGTATATTCAACCGAGGGATCGGTGAGTTTGGCCGGTAACGGCGCCTTGGCTCCGGTCATGGGGGTTGGCTCGGCGCTCATCTGGGCCGACCGGGCGGCTTCCTTCAACGTCGAGCGAATCTCATCCTCGTCACCGCGGAGTTCGTCCTCCGAAACTCCGGAGCTCACCAGTTCCCGGCGGAGGAGCGCCACGGGGTCACCGGACTGAGCTACCGATTCGATTTCCTCCGAGGTGCGGTACAGCCGCTGGTCATCGGCGTTGGTATGATTGTGCAGCCGCTCCACCTGGAAGATGGCGATCTGCGGTCCCCGCGTCTCCCGCAGGGCGGCCACTACCGGAGAAAACGCCTCGATCGCGGTGGCGGTGTTGCGCCCATCGATGCGGGTGATCGGTATTCCATAGAACTCCTGCGCCTCGCCCTGAGGATAGGAATAGAACGTCTGTCCCCGAGTCTTGGTACTGATGGCAAAGGAGTTATCCTGAACCATGAACAGGACCGGCAGGTTCTCCCGGACGGCGTGGCCGATCGCCTCGATAACTTCGCTCTCCTGGGTGGTGCCTTCCCCCAGGGCGCACAACACGAAGGGCCGTTCCGGTTGATCCTTTATCCGCTCCGCCACGCCCACCGCCTGGAGAGCGCTGTTGCCCACGGGGCCGACGATACTCAGGATCTTGTGTTCCGGGGAACTCATGTGAGCGTTCATCTGACGTCCGCGACTGTGAGAGGCGTCCTTGTTAAACAAGCTGAGGAAGAACATCTCCGGGGTGATGCCACGGGCCAGCATCAGCGCCTTGTCGCGATAGTGACAGTGGAGCCAATCCGCGTCGGAAAGGTGCGGAAAGAGGGCAACGGAGCCTTCATGGCCGGCTCCAGATACGTGAAAAAACGCCTCTCCCCGCGAGGTGTAACTCTGTTCGATGAGATCCATTTCACGGGCGGTAACCATCGTGTTGTACAGATGTCGTAAGGTCTGCATATCTTCGTTTATGCTCGTAGCCATGTAACCTCCGAAGCCGACTATAGCACTAAGGATACGGGTAGTCGACCACCTGCAGGGAGCGCTATAATTCGTCCGTAAGGAGTGAATAAGGAATGAGTGATGCGTCTCAAAGCAATAGTTTCGATGTAAAACGAACGATGAAAACGGCCATGGGTGAGGTGGAGTACTTCAGCCTCACGGAGTTTGCCAAGAAGGGGTTCACCGACGTGAAGCGGTTTCCCTTTTCGGTTCGCGTGCTGTTGGAATCGATTCTCCGGAACGAGGATGGTTATGAAGTAACCGCCGACCACGTGCGGAAAATCGGTGCCTACAATCCTGCCCAACCCGAAAAGGATGAGCTTCCCTTTAAGCCGGCCCGGGTCCTCTTGCAAGACTTCACCGGTGTTCCCAGTGTGGTCGACCTTGCCGCAATGCGCAGCGCTATGGCGCGCCTGGGCGGTGATCCCAACAAGATCAACCCGCAGCTTCCGGTGGACCTGGTAATCGACCATTCGGTGCAAGTCGATTTCTTTAATAGCTCCGATGCGCTTCGGCGGAATGCGGAAATCGAGTTTGAGCGGAACAAAGAGCGCTATGAGTTTCTCCGCTGGGGACAGGGAGCGCTTGAGAACTTTTCCGTGGTACCTCCCGCCAGTGGTATCTGTCATCAGGTGAATCTTGAATATCTGGGACAGGTGGTCCAGGTGCGGCAGGAAAACGGCAGCAAGGTGGCCTACTTTGATTCGTTGGTAGGTACGGACAGCCACACCCCCATGATTAACGGACTGGGCGTCGTAGGATGGGGTGTTGGCGGCATCGAGGCTGAGGCCGCGATGTTAGGCCAGCCGATTTACGTTCTGTCACCGTCGGTGGTGGGGGTCAAACTTACCGGTAAGTTGCGGCCCGGCATTACCGCCACCGATTTGGTACTGCGCATTACCCAAATGCTCCGGGAGCACGGGGTAGTGGGCAAGTTCGTTGAGTTCTTCGGCCCCGGTCTCAGTGAGATGACCGTTCCCGATCGCGCCACCATTTCCAACATGGCGCCTGAGTACGGTGCAACCATGGGATTCTTCCCGGTAGATCAGCAGACCTTGGACTACATGTGGTCCACCGGTCGCAAAGAAGAGCTGATTAAGACCGTTGAGCAGTATGCTCGTGAGCAGGACATGTTCCGTACCGACGACACGCCGGACCCCGAATTTGAGGCGGTTCTCCAGCTTGATCTCGATTCGGTGGAGGCCAGCATCGCTGGTCCCAAGCGACCCCAGGATCGGGTCGCCGTGAGCGATGTGAAGGAAGAGTGGCAACGGCTCATGCGCGCTCCCGTGGAAGAGCGCGGATACGGTCTGACGGAAGAGGAAGTCAAGAAGACCGCCACGGTGACGCTGGAGGATGGTACCAAGAAAGATCTGACCCATGGGGATGTGGTGATCGCCGCGATTACCAGTTGTACCAATACCAGCAATCCCAGCGTGCTGTTGGCGGCCGGCCTCTTGGCCAAGAAGGCCGCGGAGCGCGGGCTGGGCCGGAGACCGTGGATCAAGACCAGCTTCGCTCCAGGGTCGATGGTCGTTACGGAGTACCTGCAACGCACGGGACTCATGAACTATCTGGAGCAAATGGGATTCTATCTGGTGGGCTACGGCTGCACCACCTGTATCGGAAATAGCGGTCCCGTACCGGAAAATATCGCCTCCGGTATCGAAGAAGGCGACCTGGTGGTGGCCGGGGTGCTATCGGGGAACCGAAACTTTGAGGGACGGATCAACCCGCATACCAAGGCCAATTTCCTCATGTCTCCTCCGCTGGTGGTGGCCTACGCTCTGGCGGGTACGGTAAACATCGACCTCAGCTCGGACCCGCTGGGACACGACTCACAGGGCAAGCCGGTGTATATGTCCGAGATCTGGCCCTCCGCTGATGAACTGCAGACGTACGTGCAACAGGCGCTGGACCGGAAGGCGTTCATTGAAAGCTACAGCGGTCTGGAAGATTCCAACGATCAGTGGAATGCGATTCCCTCGGCGGGATCGGCGATCTACGACTGGAAAGCGGACTCCAGCTATATTCAAGAACCTCCGTTCTTCATGGACATGAAACTGGAGACGGAACCGATTACGCCGATCTCCGATGCCCGCGTTCTGGTAATGGCTGGAGACAGCATCACCACGGATCACATCAGCCCCGCCGGTGCGATCGCTCCCGATAGTCCCGCGGGACACTTTCTTAAGGACAACGGGGTGGAGCGGAAAGATTTCAATTCCTACGGAAGCCGTCGCGGTAACGATCGGATTATGACGCGGGGCACCTTTGCCAACATCCGGTTCAGGAACAAAATGGCCCCCGGTACTGAAGGATCGGTGACCACCCACGTTCCCACGCGAGAGGTGCTGAGTATCTACGATGCCGCCGAGCGGTACAAGAAACAGCAGGTACCCACAATCGTTCTGGCGGGCAAGGACTACGGAATGGGCTCCTCTCGGGACTGGGCGGCCAAGGGCACACAGCTCTTGGGTGTGAAAGCGGTCATTGCGGAGAGCTATGAGCGAATTCACCGGAGCAACCTGGTAGGAATGGGAGTTCTTCCGCTGCAGTTTCAAGACGGAGACACCGCGGAATCCTTGGGACTTACCGGATTTGAGACGTTTACGGTGCATGTGGACGATACGCTTCAGCCGCAACAGATCGTGCGGGTCGACGCCGTTACGGAAGAGGGAAAGACGATTTCCTTTGATACCGTATGCCGAATCGATACTCCCGTAGAGGTGCAGTACTACCGCAATGGGGGAATTCTCCACACCGTGTTGCGGAAATTTGTGGCGTAATACTGACGAGACCACGATAAGAGCGGTATATTCGCGGCAGGACGGCGGAGGTGGACCATTTCCGACGTACCTGCGGCTATCGTACTATGCGGGATGCCGCTTTGTTTATCCCGTTGCCGGGAGCGCGTTTGGGGATTTTCGCGCTCCCGGTTTTTTGTGTCCAAGGCTGATGAACGATGAACGATTCAGGAAAGTAGGTGGTTCCAGGTGACACCCTGACCACTTGTGACTCCACGTGTCGTGCGTCGCCCCAGGATCGTTTCCCAGTAGCGGGGATGTAGTCCCGGGGAGAGGTTCTTCTCAGTTCTCAGAATCGCGATATTGTCTTCTCGGAGAACTTGACCCGCGTCCAGATCATGAATGGCGTGAATGCTGCGATTGGTGAAGCCGTAGTTTCGCTCTTCACTGGGAGCCAGACGTTTCACGCCGCTTCCCAACACCCTTTCTACGCGCGTCGCTCCAAACTCCTCTTTCAGTTCGCGGTCGTGGTCCATCCAGCGGCGATGGTACTCCAAGGCCCCGGTGCGCGCCGCGTCTCCAAGCTCCGTAGCGATGTGGCGTACCGTTTTCACCATGGTTCGGAACTGCTCCGGCTCCAGAGCGATCGGATCATCGAGTCCGGCGTCACCTCTACTGAGGGTGATATGCTTCTCGATCATCGAGGCTCCCTGCAGCGTTGCCAGGGCGGGCACCAGAATCGGGTCCATGGAGTGGTCCGATACTCCCACGGGAACCCCGAATGTATCGCGCAAGGCGGTAATAACCCTCAGGTTGTACTCTTCCTCCGGCGCAGGATAGGCGGTGATACACTGCAGCACCGTGACTGACTGGTTTCCCGGAATTGCTGACAGCGCTTCGGCCACATCACGGACGGTGGCGACTCCGGCCGAGAGAATCATCGGCTTCTGATAGCTCCCAATCTCCCGGAGGAGGGGGATGTGGTTCAGCTCTGGAGATGCGATCTTGTATTCCGGCACCGACAGGTGGCGCAACAGGCGCGCACTGCCGATGCCGAAGGGGGTACACAGAAAGGTCAGCCCCGCCGCTTCACAGGCACTTTGCAGATCGGCGTAGAAGTCTTCACTGCGTTCCAGCTCCTGAAAGCGCTCATACAGCGGAACGCTGCCTCCCGGAAGTTCAATGCTGCCCGCCTGCGGGTGGAGAATCTCGTCGGCACGAACCAACTGAAACTTTGCCGTGTCCGCGCCGGCCTCCCGGGCGGCGGAAATCAACTCGCGAGCGCGGGTAAGGTCACCACCGTGGGCGGTGCCGATTTCCGCGACGATGCGCGGCGCAATGGGCGTCTGCTTACCAGGAATCACGCGGGCGCGATCCTATCGAACCCGGTATACGGGCGCAGGGCTGCGGGAATAGCGACACTGCCATCAACTTGCTGATGGTTTTCCAGCAGTGCGATGATCGCTCGGGATACCGCCACGGCGGTTCCGTTCAGCAGGTGTACATAGCCCTTTTCTTTCTTTCCGTCCTCGCCGGTACGGCTAAAACGCGTATTCAAACGACGACTCTGGAAGTCGGTGCAGTTTGAGGTGCTGGTGACCTCACCCCATTCTCCGCCTTCACCGCGACCGGGCATCCACGCCTCGAGATCAAACTTACGGTACGCTGGGTTGCCCAGATCTCCGGTACACACATCCACCACTCGAAACGGAATTTCCAGGGAGGAGAAGATCTCCTTTTCGGTTTCCAGCATCTCCTGGTGCAGTGTCTCCGACTGATCAGGATGCGAGAGAATAAACATCTCCACTTTTGTGAACTGATGAACGCGATAGAGTCCCCGGGAAAACTGGCCGGCAGCTCCCGCCTCCCGACGAAAGCAGTGCGACAGCCCCGCCATCCGCAGGGGGAGTTGTGAGCCGTCCAGCGATTCGCCGGCGTAGTAGCCCCCCAGCGTTATTTCAGCGGTACCCACCAGACTCGAGTCTTCCCCCTCGAGATTGTAAATATTGGACTCAGGTCCTCGGGGATTAAACCCAATCCCCGCCACGATATCGGTGCGGGCGATATCCGGAGTAATCATAGGGGTAAACCCCCGTTTCACCAGGATATCCATGGCAAAACGGATCAGCGCGAGTTCGAGAAAGACACCCTGGTTACGGAGGTAGTAGAACTTGGCTCCCGAAACCTTGGCGGCATGCTCAAAGTCAACGATATCAAGTAGCTCTCCCAGGGCCACATGGTCCCGCGGTTCAAAGGCGAACTGAGGAGGGGTGCCGACGATTTCCAGCTCTCGGTTGGCCGCATCGGTAGCCCCGATCGGTGTTTCGGGATGGGTGAAATTGGGAAGTGTCTCCGCCGCTGCGGTGAGGCGCTCCTCCAGGCCACGCAGGTCTTCCTCGTGCTCACCGATCTGCTGCTTGAGCCGCTTGCCCTCATCGATCAGCCGGCTGCGCTCCTCTTCGGTGAGCTTCTGTTTCATGGCGCGGGCGTTTTCATTGCGGTGCGCTCGCAGATCTTCCACAGTTCGCAGGAGCTCATTGCGACGGTCGTAGAGTTCCAGCACGGTATCGAGATCAGCGGTTACATGACGGTGTGCAATGTTCTCCCGGACAGCCTCCGGGTGTTCGCGAACGTACTTCAGATCCAACATGCGCCCATCATACCCGAGGTGTTGGAACTGCGCCAACCTTCCCCGAGGTGCTGCGGCTGATGGGGCGCGCGGAGACAGGTTCTATCGCTTGGGGGCGGTGTGGGCGGCGGGGCTGGTGCTGGTGCGGTGCGGTGCGGGCGCCGGGCCGGGCGGCGCCGGCTTATCCCTCCAGAGCGCGGGAGCGCTGCGCGGATTTTTGCACCGCGTCCATTACCGTCGCCTGAAACCGGCCCTCCGCCAGCGCCTGCACTCCGGCGATCGTGGTGCCGGCGGGGGAGCATACCCGGGAGATCATCTCCTGCGGGTGTACCTGCGTACTTTCCAGAACTGCCGCAGCGGACGCTACCACATCGGAGGCGGCCCGAAGCGCCTGCGGGTAGGGCAGCCCCTCTGAAACGCCGCCGAGGGCCAGGGCGTTAATAAACTCAAAGGCAAAGGCGATTCCACTTCCCGACAGCGCCGTGATCGTCGACATCAAGCGCTCCTCCACTTCAACCAGGGAACCGGCACCACCGAGCAGCGCTCGAATTTCCTGCCGGCCCTCGCCGCTCATGGCCGCTGGAAAGGTAATACCAATGACCGCCCGCCCGATTTCCGCCGCCAGGTTCGGCATGATCCGTACCACCGCGGTGGCGTTCAACGTGTGCGCGATCCGGTCGGTGGGGGTTCCGGCCAGTACCGAAATCAGCGGAGTATCGATTTCCCGCTCTGGGAGGAGCGCGGCAAACGCCTCTAAATCCTGAGGCTTGATCGCCAGGATGACCGCCTGGGAATCGCGCAGGAGGGCTGCGGGATCACCGGTATAGTCGGTGGCAGAGAAATCGCGCACGGCGGCGGCGCGCTTGTGAGAATCTTTCTCAACGATGCCTATCGTTATGTCCGGATGCTGGGTGCGAATTGCGCCGGCCAGGGAAGATCCCATGAAGCCGGTTCCGATGATGCCGATCGTGTCCACAGTCGTTCTCCTCATCCGGGATCAGGTCATCCCGGGAAATTGTCGCTGGTACAGTTGATGGTATACCACAAGGGCCACGGTGTTTGAAAGATTCAGGGAGCGCAGACCCGGTCGCATGGGAATCCGGTATGTGGACTCAGGCCAATGACCGAGTATCTCCGAGGGGAGTCCCCGCGTCTCCGGTCCAAACACGAGGTACTGCGGTTCGTGGTGAACGGGTATTTGCGTGTAGAAGCGGGTTGCCTTGGTGGTGAGAAGCGCCGGGGGAGTTGTGCCGCCGGTGTGCTCGATGAAGTGCTGCCAATCAGGATGGACCGTAAGCGAGAGGTCACTCCAGTAGTCGAGGCCGGCGCGCTTGAGATAACGATCCTCCAGAGAAAACCCCAGTGGTTCGATCAGGTGCAGGGCAGTTCCCGTGGCGGCGCAGGTGCGGGCGATATTCCCGGTGTTGGGCGGGATTTCCGGTTGGTACAGTACCACGGCCAGGTTATTGCTGGTCATCAGGATTCTCCTTCCGGTGCATCGATCAGTCCGCGCACGATCATCGCCTCGGCGCGGCGCTGGGGAACGGTGCTGAGCGAAACGAACGTGGCGCGCACCACCGAGAGGATGCGGCGCACCGCGGAAACGTGGCGCGCGCGGGCATACCGGAGCCGCGCCGCATCGCGGCCATCCCGCATGCGGCGGATTACCTCCGGTAACAGAAAGAGCGCGGAGCGGACCATATCTGCTACGGTATGGCTCCAGCGAAAGGGGGTGGCCCCGGCGAGGGCGCTGAGTGCCAGCTGCACCCCTGAGGGCTTGCGGTAGGCGAGATACGCTCCCGCCACCCACGCCGCTGAGAGCAGCCCGGCGGCATAGTCGATCCAGGTGATCACGGTTGAAAGTTCATACGCTGCGATGAGTCGCACCAGCAGAACGGGAATCGTGACGATGAGGATCGCCCGCCCCAAACGTGCCGCGCTCCGCAGCGACATTCCCGCGAACTGTGCCGCCAGCCAGGCGGGGACGATCGCCACCACCGACCAGGGATACGGCACGATCGTCACCAGAGTCAGCTGCAGAACGATCGCTCCCAGGAGGTACAGAACCTCTCGAGTCATGCCTGCTCCTGTGGTAACGGCCGCAGTCCGTACTCGGGAGTGATGTACGGCAGGGCTCCCTCTGGAGGACCGCTATACAGTGCCTGTCCCCGGTACATGACCAGCGTCTGGTCCACCTCCGGCCAGATATCCCGCGTCTCATGAGAGGCGAGAATCACGGTACCGCCGGCATTCCGGAACGCCCGTAGACTGCGAACCAGCTGTTCCACGGAGGGATAGTCCAGCTCCAGAAACGGCTCATCGAGGATGAGTACCTCCGGTTGACCTGCCAGGGCGCCGGCCAGTGCCAGTCTCCGCCGCTGTCCGCCGCTGAGATTCCACGGGGGCTCATCTTCACGTCCGGCGAGCCCAAACTCCGCAATTAGTCGGCCCCCCTGCTGTTCTTGCGCCTGCTGTTCTTGCGCCTGATGCCGCCGAGCGGAATCTTCTTGGGAGCTTCTGGCGGGTATTTTCGCCGGATCGCCGGTCCCCCGTCCGGGAGAGCGGTGCCCCGTATTCAACGCCAGCGCCACGTCATCGGCCACCGTGTCGCCAAAGATCTGCAGATCAGGATTTTGAAAACAGACACCGGTGACCGCGTGCAGGAGCCGAGGTTTTCGGCGGAGATCGGTACCATTGAGCATAACCGAGCCGGAGGTGGCTGAGACCAGTGCAAGGATCGTACGCAGGAGTACCGATTTGCCGCTTCCGTTGGCTCCAAGTACGAGCGTAAGGGTCCCCGGCGGGCAGTGCAGCGACACCGAATCGATGACGCGCTGCGGCGGGTCCCCCAGATCAACGGTCAGGTCCCTTAGTTCAACATCTGCCATAGGGACCTGGGGATGGATCGAATAAGAATCAGCAGTACGGCGGTTTTCATGATATCTCCCGGAAGGAACGGGAGCATCCCCGCCACCAGCGCCTGAGCGGGACTGAGACCAGCAGTGAGCGCCAACCACGGTACTCCTGTGGCATAGATCACCAGAAAGCCCGCCACCAGCGCGATCGCGTGCCGAACAACCCCGTGAGAGGCGGGAGCGATCGAAGCCATCCCCGCCTGGTGCTGCCCATCGCGGTGGGGAGCTGCCTGCTGCGACCCCTCGCCACGGGGGGTGGACAACGGGTCACCGTCCCGTGCTCCACGCCGGTCCTGTAAGATTACCGCAACCACGGCGGCGGAGATGGGAAAGCCGATCAGGAATCCGCCGGTTGGTCCCGCCAGGTGGGCGAGGCCTCCGGTGGCGCCGGCAAAAACCGGCAACCCCACCGCCCCTAAGATGAGGTACACTCCGACGGAAAGTGCCGCCCATCCCGCCGGCAGGAGCACTCCCGTAAGGATTACAAACATGTTCTGCAGCACGATCGGTACGGGCGAGCCGGGAATCGGAACCGAAATAAACGCTCCGGCACTAATGAGGGCAACCATGAGAGCCCCCGTCTGCAGTCGTACCGCGTATCGCAACTGGGTGGATGATGTCTCGCTCATGATCCTTCTCCGTTAAAGACGAGGGTGGTCGGCAAACGCTCGATACGAAACTCCGTAGTATCGGTGCCGGATATGCGATCCAAAAGAATCTGCGCCGCCCGTCGTCCAATGCGGTCGATCGGCTGGGCGATGGAGAGCCCCGGTATACCGGCCACTGCAGCAAACTCTGAATCGTCAAACGACGCCAGATAGAGATCTTCCGGCAGCTCCGCACGATGGGTGGCGGCAAACCTCAGCGCCCCAATCTGCATGAAATAGTTGGCAATTATCACGGTGTTCGGCGGATCCTCCTGCCGGATCAATTCCCCAAACAGTTCATAGCCACTATCCGTATGGAAATCCCCAAACCGAAGATTCCGCGCTTCCAAGGGGCACCCGCATTGGATCAGGGCTCGCCTGAATCCGCGGTACCGCTCAGCAGCGGTAGTAATTCGTTCGTCACCTCCGATGAACCCAAACCGGCGCCGACCGTGGCTCCACAGGTACTCAACCGCTCGCAGGGTGGCCTCTTCGTTGTCCACCAGTACCGCATCTCCCTCAAAGCCTTCCACCACGCGATCCACAAAGACCACGGGGAGCTGAGCTGCGCGAAGCCGGTGGAAGTGGGCACCCTCCTGACCGGAAGGAATGATAATCACACCGTCCACCTGCTTCTCGAGCAACAGATCCACCGCCTGCTCCTCACCGTGTCGGCTCTCCCGGGAGTTGAGGACGATCATGGAGTATCCCTCTTCCGTGAGACGATTCTCTACGCCCTCCGCCACGCGCATGAAAAACACATTCGCAATTTCAGGAGCCACCAGCCCCACGGTGAGGGTTCGTTTGTTCTTCAGACTCCGCGCTACACTGTTCACTTTGTAGTGTAACTGCTCGATCACCGCCTCCACTCGGGCGCGGGTAGTGGGAGAGATGCGCGGGTCCTGGTTTACGACCCGCGACACTGTGGCTGTGCTTACGCCAGCCTCACGGGCGACATCCTTAATCGTTGGATTCACGACGCCGAATGGTAGTTGCGCCAGGGAGCGCTGTCAATCGACTCCCCGCCGGGAGCGTGGATAACAGCGCTCCCGACACCGCTGATCTCGGCCTTTGGTGTAAGCTCACCGCAGCGTGAAAGCTCAGCCTACAGGCAACCTGCACGCAGCCAACATTCAGCCTCCCCTCAGCCTACAGTGAACGTACCGCCTCTAACGCCTGATCATAGTCCGGCTCCTGGGCGATCTCCGGAACCTGTTCCTGATAGACGATTCGGTTGTCCGCATCGAGTACCAGTACCGCTCGGCTCAAGATACCTGCCATCGGCCCATCGGTGATTTCACAGCCGTAATCTCGGCCGAAGGCGCGGTCGCGCATTTCGCTCAGGGTGATAACGTTATCTACCCCTTCCGCCTGACAGAAGCGCTTGGCGGCGAAGGGGAGATCGGCACTGATATTGAGACAGACCGTACCATCCAACTGAGCCACTTCCGTATCGAACCGACGCGCACTGGCGGCACAGACTCCCGTATCGAGACTGGGCACGATGTTGAGGATCTTCTTCTTGCCGGCAAAATCGGCCAGTGATACGTCGGACATATCGGTTGTGGTCAGGTTGAAGTCGGGTGCGGTAGTACCGTTAGCCGGTAGTGACCCGGCGGTGTGGATTGGGGTTCCCTTGAACGTGATTTCGGCCATGTATTACTCCTTA
>JAWOCO010000384.1:0-3935 GCA_046483765.1 Alkalispirochaeta sp.
TCATGGAACCCGGAGGCGATCTCTTTGGTCGACGCCTGACGCGGGACGAGCTTCTCGTTGTGGTAGGTACCTGGTAAACCTGATAATTTTGGTAAAATTGCAGATTATAATACAACTGGACTACACTTCGTAGGAGCCGATGCGGATTAACGTAGCATCCGCCGGTTCAGATCCACGGAGGAGTGGGACCATGAAAAACGTAAAATTAGGTGTAAAACTTGTGGGGGGCTTCGCGATCGTGGCCCTCATCGTGCTGGTGGTGGGGTTTTTCGGCTGGCAGGGCGCGCGGCAGCTCAATTCGCACGTGGATGAGATCGGTCTCGTACGTCTTCCCAGTATCGAATCGCTGATGATCGTTAAGACCGAGAGCAACGCGATTCGCATTTCGCTGAGGTCTTTGTTGAATCCGCGGATGACGTTAGAAGAGCGGGAGCGTCAGTACCGCAATATTGAACAATCTCGCGAGAATTATCAGACCGCCTGGGATATGTATGAGCCGCTTCCGCAGACGCCGGAAGAGGCGCGGCTGTGGAACGAGTTTGTCCCCGCGTGGAATGCGTGGGCCGAGGTAAACAACGACTTCCTCGAGGCATCCCGGGAGATTGAAGAGACCGAAATTCTCAATACCGATGAATACGTGGGGAGGATCAATGGGTTTATCGCCGACCACCACGCGCTCATGGGGCAGGTCACCAACTACCTTCTCACCGGGGAGCCGTTTACCGGTGGCGGGGATCCCACGGCGTGCAACTTTGGCCGCTGGATGGCGGGGTACGATACCGACAATCCAACGATTGCGGCGGCACTGCAGGAGATTCAACCGTATCACAACCAGTTTCACGCCAGCGTGAACGTGATTCGCTCAGCTATGGAAGCCGGCGATCAGCAGGCAGCGGTGGACGAATACCGCGAGGTCATGGCCCCCGGTGCCAATACGACCTTCGACTATTTTGATCAGATCCTTGCCGAGGCGGAACGTGCGGATGAACTGTTTGAGTCGTTGAACGCGCAAGCGATGGGGGTTGCCGTGGAACGTCAGCAGGAGGCCGTGGCGCTCTTGGACCAGATCATTGCGATCAATGAAGAGGTTGCGGAGGAGGCGATCCATGAGGCGGTGACGGACGGCGCTCAGGTTCAGCTGATTGCGGTGCTGGGTATCGTACTGGGGGTTATTCTCGCCGTGGCTCTGGGCCTCATTCTTACCCGCGGCATTACCGCTCCCGTCTTCAAGGGGGTGAGTTTTGCGCAGGAGCTCTCCCAGGGCAACCTCACCGCTACCCTCGATGTGGATCAGAAGGATGAAATCGGGGCGTTGGCGCGCGCGCTCCAGGACATGCGCGACAAACTGGTGGGTGTAGTGCGAGACGTGCAGAGCGCGTCCAACAACGTGGCCTCCGGCAGCGAGGAGATGAGCAGTACCGCGCAGCAGATGTCCGAGGGTGCCACCGAACAGGCGGCGAGCGCGGAGGAGGTCTCGTCGTCCATGGAAGAGATGGGTTCCAATATCAGTCAAAACTCCGACAACGCTGCCCAAACAGAGAAGATCTCCCGCCAGGCGGCTCAGCGCGCGGAAGACGGTGGCGAGGCGGTCACCCAAACGGTTCAGGCGATGCGGGAGATCTCCGAGAAGATCCAAATTATCGATGAGATCGCTCGTAATACCAATCTGTTGGCGCTCAATGCGGCGATCGAGGCGGCCCGCGCTGGAGAACACGGAAAAGGCTTTGCGGTTGTTGCCAGTGAGGTGCGGAAGCTCGCCGAACGTAGTCAGGTTGCCGCCGGTGAAATTGCGGAACTCTCTAAGAATAGCGTCGATGTGGCTGAACGTGCGGGTGAGATGATCACCGGCATTATCCCTGATATTCGCAAGACCGCGGAACTGGTACAGGAGATTAGCGCCGCAAGCTCGGAGCAGAACAGTGGAGTGGAGCAGATCAACCAGGCGCTGATCCAGCTGGACCAGGTAGTTCAGCGCAACGCCTCCGCCTCCGAGGAGATGGCCTCCATGTCTGAGGAACTCAGCGGACAGGCGGAACAGCTTCAGACTACGGTGGCGTTCTTCCGGATCGACGGCGCCACTGCCGTCGTTGGAAGTGGACGTGCCGCGGGAGGTGGCGGACGGCGCCGGCAGCTCACCGCTCCGCACCAGCCCACCGTTCCCCACCAGCCTACGGTTCCCCACCAACAAGAGAAGGGGATCGCCCTGGTGGAAGACGAGGACGAGGGCGACGGCGAGTTTGAGCAGTACTAAGCGGGGCTACGATGCTATTTGGTGCGTTTGAGCGCCAGATTGTCCACAAAACTTCGGAGAAATCCGGGTCTGTCGGTGATATATCCGTCGGCTCGGAACTCCGTCAGGAGCCTTAGTTGCCACGCTTCGTTTACCACGTAGGGCAGCACAAACAGACCTCGGTCGTGAGCTCCGGCAATATACCACGGCCACGCGATGAAGCCCCGGGCCCCCACGCCGTCGGCGACGCCCTCTGCGCGTCGCACCCATCGGCGCCAACGCATCCACGTGATCATCTCGCCGGAGATCAGCAGTACCCGCGGCACCGCAGGGGCCACGTTCCGCAGACGCGTGAGCGATTTCAAGTTGAATGAAAAAAAGATCAGAGAGCCTTCCCTCACAGGAGTGCCCGACCGGTCCATCCAGCCATGGTCAATGAGCGTATTCACTACCTGTTCTTCGATTCCCGGGTAGAGAATCGGGTCTTTGAACTCCAATACGAGGCCCACCTGCTCTTCAGCGCTTTCCACCATCTCGAGAAGCTCCGTCAACGTGAGGATTGAGGAACCCTGGTACGTGTCTCGGGCTCGCAGGGGATAGGAGTCATTGAACCAGCTGCCCATGTCCAGTTTCTGGAGGTCTTCCAGGGAGAAGCTGCCCATCGACTGGCGCCGGCGCTCGGGAAACAGCTCGTCCACGTTCGAGGTTCTCCGGAGATCGGAATCGTGGTGCACGACGATTCTTCCGTCGATCGTCCTGCGTAAATCAGCTTCGAGGTAGTCCGCCTGCATTCCAATAGCCAGAGAGTAGGCGGAGGCGGTGGATTCCGGTGCCACGGTGGAGGCGCCGCGGTGCGCAATGACCACCGGATGGGGTATCGCGTGACGCTCCAGAAAACTCAATCCCTCTTCCGGAAAACTACGGGAATAGTGGATGCTGGACAGTGCTGTTGCCACGGTGAGCAGGGTGCCGATACAGAACGGTCCGTAGGTGAGTACGGCGGTGATTCCGGTTGGGCGGGATTTACGGCCTCCGATTCGTGATGATCTGTCGGGTGAACTGGATGATCTCCAGCGCTTCCTCTTTTTGTTCGTCAGAAATCTCAACATACACTTCTCGCGGGTGAGGCAACTGTCCTACCTCGGTGACGTGATAGTCTCCATTCTCACCGGTGAGCTCGAGAGCAAAGAGGTGATCCTTGTAGAGCAGTTGCGGTACTTCGTGGAGGAAAAGTACCGGTTCTTCCTCGGGATGCAGCAGCGACGATCCCACAAAGTCCCCAGGCAAGGAGTCTGCGCCGATCAGGTCAAGTACCGTGGGAGCGATATCGGTGGTGGTCGCCGTCTTTGAAATGACCCCCGGGGCAACATCATCGTGTTTGATAAAGAGGGGGACATGCTCAGGGTGCTCCCTCAGTGGTCGCCGGGGTGTGAACTCCCTTCTGGAGGTGTATTCGGGGCTTTCTACGGCGGCGTCGTGATCCCCGTACAGCACTACCAACGTATTCCTGGTCAACCGCCGCGCATCGAGCGCTGAAAAGAACATCTCCAGCGCGTGATCAACAAACGCCGCAGAGTTGAGATAGTCCCTCAGGAGCGGGGGGGTGGCATCTTCGAACGCGTCTACGGCAAATGAATCGGGATAGAAGTCGAACGCGGTGTGGCTGGTCACGGTGATCAGAAACGAGAAGAACGGCTCCGGCGCC
>JAWOCO010000090.1:0-6020 GCA_046483765.1 Alkalispirochaeta sp.
GGCGCGCGCCGGGAGCGGCGTGAGCCAGGGAATCGGCACCGGCGGGCGAGACCTGAAGAGCGAGGATGTGGGAGGGATTACGACTCTCATGGCGGCGGACGCGCTGGCAGCTGATCCGCAGACCACGGTGATCGCAGTGATTTCCAAACCGCCGGCGCCCTCGGTGGCGGACACGGTGATCGCCACGCTCAAGCAGGCCGGCAAACCGGTGGTGGTCCATCTAATCGGCATCACTCCGGAGAAGCGGGTAGACGGCAATATCAACTACGCCGCAAACCTGGAAGAGGTGGCGCGCATGTCCGCGGCCCTGGCGGCGGGGGAGACCTACCATTCCCGCGTCTTTGACGTGGACGACGATGCCATCGATTCTATCGTGGAACGTGAAACGGAAGGCATCTCTTCGCAGCAGAAATATCTCCGCGGTTACTTCACCGGCGGAACGCTCACCGATGAGTCGGTTTTCATTCTCGACTCCCAGCTCGGCGGCATCCATTCGCTGGACCCGGTGGATCCGGCCAACCAGCTCACGGATCCGCAGAAATCGGAGGGTCACACGATCGTGGACCTCGGAGAAGACGTGTTTACGGTGGGCCGTCCCCACCCGATGATCGATCCCTCGATCCGCACTGAGCGCATGGATGACGAAGCCAGTGATCCGGAGGTGGCGGTGGTTCTGTTGGACTGCGTAATTGGGTACGGCAGCAACGCCGACCCCGCGGGAGCTATGGTCCCGTCGATCCGACGCATGAAGGCCGCCGCGGAAAAACGCGGAGGCTACCTGGCGGTAGTCGCCAGCGTTACCGGCACGGAGGGCGACGTACAGAACCTCTCCACCCAGCGCAAGACGCTCGAGTCTGCAGGGGTGGTGGTAATGCCCTCAAACCACCAGGCGGCACAACTCACCGGCCGGATTATGGCCAAGTTGGCGGCGCGGTGATCGTAGGGACAGGAAGGAATACAGCATGAGCACAAACAAATTAAATGATCTTTTTGAACAAGATCTGAACGTCATTAACCTCGGGCTGGAGGGATTCGCCGATACGCTCCAGTCCTTGGGTACCAAAACCACCCAGGTTGACTGGAAGCCGCCGGCCGGAGGCAATGCGGAGCTCATTAAGCTCTTTGATCGCCTGGAAGCGGCGGAGGGATCGGGTAAGCTTGACCGCGCCGCCGCCAATAAAGAGGCGATCGACCGGGTGCAGGCGGGCAAGCCCACGCTGATGGATATCGGCATCGCCAAGGATGTGGTGCCGGGCATGCACAAGAAACTGATTCTCCACGCCGGTCCGCCGGTGACGTGGGAAAACATGGCCGGTCCCATGCGGGGCGCGGTAATGGGCGGCCTGATCTACGAGGGCCTCGCCTCCACTCCGGAGGAAGCTGCCGAGCTGGCCGCTTCCGGCGAGATCGAGTTTGATCCGTGCCACCACCACAGCTCCGTGGGCCCCATGGCGGGAATCATGACCGCCAGCATGCCGGTATGGATCATGGAGAACGCCACCTACGGCAATAAGGCGTACTGCACGCTGAACGAAGGACTGGGCAAGGTACTGCGCTATGGCGCCAACTCCCAGGAGGTTCTCGACCGCTTGAAGTGGATGGCCGATGAACTGGCCCCGATTCTCCGGGCCGCCCTCAAAGCGCACGGTCCGCTGGACATGAAGAACCTGATCGCTCAGGTGCTGCAGATGGGTGACGAGGGGCATAACCGGAACCGCGCCGGTACCAGCCTCTACATCCGCGAAATGGCACCGTACCTGGTGATGCTGGATGAGCCCAAGGAGAAGATCTCCCGGGTGCTGAAGTTCATGAACGACAACGACCACTTCTTTCTGAACCTGACGATGCCTGCGGCCAAATGTACCGTAGACGCCACGGCGGGCATCGAGGGCAGCTCCTACATCTACGCCATGGCGCGCAACGGCACGGAGTTCGGCATCCGGATTTCCAGCATGCCGGATCAGTGGTTTACCGGTCCCGCCTCAGTGGTGGACGGCCTGTATCTTCCCGGATACACCGCTGATGATGCCGCCCGGGATATCGGAGACTCGGTGATTACCGAAACCAGCGGTATCGGGGGCTTTGCCATGGCAGCGGCGCCTGCGATCGTCAAGTTCGTCGGCGGTACACCCGCAGATGCGGTCAACTTCACCCGGCAGATGTATGAAATCACGATGGCGGAGAACAGCACATACCAGATTCCGGCGATGGACTTTCGCGGAACGCCCACCGGTATCGATGTAATCAAGGTGGTGGATACGGGAATTCTCCCGGCGATCAACACCGGCATCGCCCACAAAGACCCCGGTGTGGGGATGGTGGGAGCCGGACTGGTGAAGCCGCCGGAGAAATGCTTTCAAGACGCCTTTAAGGCGTATGTAGAGAAGTACGCGTAGGAAGCCCGCTCAGCGTCCGGGGGAGGTGCGAGAGTGCCACCCCCGGACTCCCCAGCCCCGAGCCGGAGGGGCCTCGCCTATATCGCACGTCCCGCCAGCGAGCGGTTCTTTTCGTACGCCAGCAGTTCGTCCCGGGTGAGCTCACCGGGAGCCACCGTGACCCCCATGCGCTCCTGCACAATGGAAAGCAAGGTGTCGCGGAACGTCTCCAAGGTGGGCTTGGTGCCGCTTTCCGCCTCAATACTGGTCATCGGCTCCAGCGCCCGCTCCTTGATCTCCGGTGGCACGTAAATCACCTTAAACAGCGGCTCCGTGTCCATCTGCTGCAAGAAGGTCACGATATTGAAGATGTAAAGCCCCTCAATCTCGCTGAGTATAATGGTGGCCAGCTTCTTACCGCGGGAGCGGATCGCCCCCTGGTGCTTGTACCACGCGTCTTCCACGCCGAGGCGATCGAACGTATCTACCAGCATACCTCCCACCGTGTGAAAGGCGTCCTCCGGTGAATCAAAGTTGCCCGTTTCCAGCACCATTTGCACGTTCACCGTGGCTTCGGGGTCCATAAAGACCAGCGTCCGCTGCCCGGTAACAATCACATGCTCCAGGGTGGGGACATCACTGCGGATCTCATTAATCAAGTTGGAATAGCTCGTGAGACAGATGATCGCCCGTGCTCCGGAATCCTGCAGGATAAAACTGATCTCCCGCCCCTTGTAGGTGGTATTGAAGGGAACCGCCACGGCTCCTAATTTCTGAATACCAAAGAAGGTAAACACGAACTCCGGAATGTTGGGCAGCATAATCGCCACCCGATCGCCCGGCTGGATACCCAACGCCTGCAGACCACCGGCGACGCGGCCGGCCTGCTCATCGAGTTCCTGGTACGTCCAGGACCGTCCTTCGAGCTTAACGGCCTCTTTCTTTTTGCGGGCGGCCACTACCGCCTCCAGCGTCTTGCCCAGACCGATGGGGAGCTCGATGCCAAGGGATTCTTCGTTTCCTGTGCCAAACAATGCCATAATCAGTTCGCCTCTGTTCCTGCCGGTTGCGCCCGGTCCACCAGTCTCCGGTCTACCGCCTCGCCCCGGAGCTCGTTACGCAACACCTTACCGGTGGCGTTCTTCGGGAGCGTCTCCACAAAGTTCACCACCTTGGGACGTTTGTACGCGGCCAGTTCCCGGTCGCAGTACTCGATCACCTCGCGGTGCGAGAGCTCCTCGCCCTCATGTACCACCATGAAGGCGGTAATCGTTTCGCTCTGGTCTTTGCGTCCGGGCATGCCCACCACCGCCGCATCGGCTACCTGTGGAATCGTCATCAGCACCTCTTCCACTTCTCGAGGACTGACGTTGTAGCCACCGGTAATGATGATGTCTTTCTTACGGTCGGTGATGAAAAAGAACCCGTCCTCATCCTGGTAGCCCAGATCGCCTGTGAGAAACCACTCCCCGGACATAACATCCGCGGTGGCTTCGTCGTTGTTCCAGTACCCCTGAAACACGGTGGCGCTGCGGATCGCGATCTCCCCCGTATCTCCCGGATCCACCGGAGCTCCGGAGTCGTCCAGAATCTGCATCTCGACTCCATCCGCCGGGCGACCGATGCTTCCTTCTTTCATATGCCCATCTTTGCCGTTCACCGAGACGCTGGACACCGTTTCCGTCAGTCCGTATCCCTCCAGAATCTGGGCGCCAAAGGTGTCGGCAAACTGTCGCACCACCGCCAGGGGCAGCGCGGCGCCGCCGGAGACGCACATGCGCAGACTGTCCGGGATTTGCGCCTTCCGGGCGCGGGCGATCGCCAACAGATGCTGATACATCGAGGGCACCGCCGGGAGAATCGATCCCTGGTACTCGTTGATCGCCGCCAGGAGATTCGCCGGACTGTACTGCGGCACCAGACAGATCGTGGCTCCGTTATGGATCGCCGCCACCATGGAGTTGGCCAACCCAAAGACGTGGTACATCGGTAGCACACCGATCACGCGATCGGAGGGTCGGAAATCAACCAGGGACGGAACCACAGTGGAGAGCTGGAAGTGAAAATTCCGATGCGACAGGGTGACTCCCTTAGGATTACCCGTGGTGCCGGAGGTGTACAAAATCACCGCCGGGCTGTCGGGCTCCACCTCCACCGCCTCAAACGTCTTCGACGCACGGGTCATCAGTTCGCTGAGGTTGATCGTGCCCACCGTCCGCGCGGAATTGCGGCCTTGGCGCTGCGTGCGCGCCACGGATATTCCCGCCTCCTGAGCCGCCTGCCGGTCCACCTTGACGTCGGCGCCGGCGATTACCCCGGGAGTGGTGCTGCGCTGAATGATCACCGTGTTGGGCACTCGCGTGTTGCTGAGCTGATACTTACCCGCGATGCGTCCCTCCGCCACGGCGGCGCCGTAGGCTACCACATCCACGGGATCGCCCTGCGGATTGTAGATCAGGCGCCAGTCGGTTTTACTCCGTCCGGAGCGCGCAGGCCCGCCGGCGGAGTCGGGTTGCGTTTCGCCGCCGGCCGATTCCCTCTGTTCCTTGCTTTTTTTTCTTCCAAACATTACGTGTCTCTCCGTCCCGCTTACGCGTTGTGGGATTCCGCGGCGAGGTACGCCTCCACCTCATCGAAGAAGACCGTCTCGATCTCCTCGTCCGGGCGGGGGGTAAGCTTACTCACCACGATATATACCAGCGTGTTCACCAGCAGGCTTCCCAGAACCGGATGCCCCACTACCAGGATACGTTCTCCGCCAACTACCACCAGCAGACTGGCCACAAGAAAGACCACGCCACTCACCGTTCCGGCGATCGCTCCCTGCTTGGTACCGCGCTTCCAGAGCAGTCCTCCCACCAGAGCCGGCGCCCATTGCGCAAAACCGGGAACGCTCACATCGGTAAGATACAACGCCATCGCGCCTTGGTAGGCGAAACTCACGATCAAGCTCAGCACCACGATCGCGATCACCGACCACCGCGCCCACCGCGTGATCTCGGCATCACCGGCGTTGGGACGAAAGATTCCCTGAATCACATCGCGGCTGACGATCACGCTGGAGGTCATGAGCTGAACCGCCGCGGTACTCACCGCCGCGGCGATCACTCCCAGCAGCACAAACACCCCGAACCATTGGGGCAGGCTCCGGGAAATGATCGTCTGCACGACCCGATCAGCTTCGGTCTGCACGTCTACCCCGTTCTGCGCGGCCAGCGCCTCCAGTTCCTCCAGCGGCATCGCCGCGGGAGCCACAATCGAGCCCCAGATGAAGGGGATGATATAGAAGAACAGTCCGCCGAAGACGAAAATCAGCAGCGGGAACTGCTTAAAGAGCTTCTTGTCGCGAGCGGTCATACACCCGATCGCCACGTGCGGCCAGGCAAACGCCAGGAGCCCCACCACAAACGTGCCGCCCAACACCACCGGGGTGTAGCGGTCCACGGGACCGGGGGAGGAGAGCATTTCCGGCCGCTCCACGGCGATAATGCTCACCGCCTCGGAGAGCCCACCGGTGGGAAACAGCGCATTCACCGCCCACACCAGACTTCCCAGGAGGGCGGTCATGTACACCACGCCCAGGAAGATATTCACCCACGCCACGATGCGCATGCCCCCCAGGAGCACCAGCACCACCAGGATCAC
>JAWOCO010000166.1:0-15281 GCA_046483765.1 Alkalispirochaeta sp.
CGCCGCTTCACGGCTCGCTATCGAATCTGGCTATGCTACTCAGTGGCCAGCGCTGCCACCGTGTACGTACTCGGCCCACCAACCGATATTCCCACTTCCGTGTCCCGGGTATCGGGTGTATTATATCTATATCCGCATATCTAATCAGCGTTAGTGTGCCACCCACCTGCGGAGATACTTGGTAATGCAGGGAGGCGTATATGGCGACCGGTGCAGATCAGTCGGTTCTGGAAATTGATCCGTTGGAGTTTGACACGATTCTTGAGCAGCATGCGGGGGAGCCGGGTGCGTTGATTCCGATCCTTCAAGAGCTTCAAGAGCATATCGGACATTTGCCGAAGCCGCTGCTGCGTGAGCTCTCGGGCCGTCTCAAGATCCCGTACAGTGAAATCGCCGGGGTGGTGGGGTTCTATTCCTTTTTCACTACCGTGCCCCGCGGGGCCCATACGGTCCGTACCTGTCTCGGCACCGCCTGCTACGTGCGGGGCGGGAAGGAACTGCTGCAGTCGCTCCGGTCCAACCTCCACATCGATGTCGGTGAAACCACCGCGGATCGCCAGTTCTCGCTGGAGGTGGGCCGCTGCTTCGGGGCGTGCGGCTTGGCGCCGGTGGTGGTCGTCGATGATGACGTTCACCAGCGGGTGAAACCGGCCAAGATTCACGAGCTCCTGGCCGCGTACAGCGCCTCCGAGGGCGGGGAGGTGAGTGATGAAGAATAAGCGTATCAAAAATGGTGCGGATCTTACGGCGCTCCGGGAACGTCGCCGCGGTGAACTCGAGGAGAGTGGACAGCGCATCTACCTCTGCGGTGGGGGTAGTTGTGTCTCATCGGGAAGTCAGTCGATTCACTCGGCGCTGCAGGCGGCGCTGGCGGAGGCGGAGCTTTCCGTGGAGATCGTGGAGACCGGATGTATGGGACCCTGCGCGGATGGACCGATGGTGCGCATCGAACCTGACGGCGTCCTGTACCGCCGCCTGGCTCCCCACGATGCCGATTCTCTGGTGCACGGGCATCTGCGAAACGGTGAAGTACAGCCCACCGCCCGTGCCATGGAAGAGCTTTCCTTCTTCCAGGGCCAGCACCGGGTAGTACTGCGCAACTGTGGCGTTATTGATCCGCTGCGTCTCGATGACTACGTGGCAACCGGCGGATATTCCGCCCTGGCCCGGGCGGTGTCCACGATGACCTCTCCAGAGGTGATCGCCCTCATGGAGCTCTCCGGCCTCAAAGGACGCGGCGGGGCGGGGTTCCCTACGTATCTCAAGTGGCGCCTCACCGCGGAGTCCTCAGGCTCCCCCAAGTACGTGCTCTGTAACGCCGACGAGGGTGATCCCGGAGCGTTCATGGATCGCAGTATTCTCGAAGGTGATCCGCACAGTGTGATCGAAGGGATGGCGCTGGCAGCCTACGCCGTTGGCGCGGAGCAGGGGTTCGTCTACGTGCGAGCTGAGTACCCCTTGGCGGTGGAGCGGTTGCAGCGGGCGATCAGCGAGGCGGAAGACGCCGGTCTGCTGGGGCGGAATATCCTCGGCAGTGATCACTCCTTCAACCTGGAGATTCGGCGCGGATCCGGAGCGTTCGTCTGCGGTGAGGAAACCGCCCTGATCCATTCCATCGAAGGCAGCCGGGGCGAACCGAGTCCGCGGCCGCCCTTTCCGGCACAGCGCGGATTGTGGGGCAAACCGACGCTCCTGAACAACGTCGAAACCTACGCCTCCGTGGCGTACATCGTAGGGCGCGGTCCGGAGCAGTATGCCTCCCTGGGCAGCGAGGAGAGCGCCGGCACCAAAGTCTTCGCGCTGGCCGGATCCGTACAGAACACGGGCCTCGTGGAAGTGCCGATCGGTACCCCGCTGGGTGAGGTGATCTACGATATCGGTGGTGGCATTCGCGACGGAAAGGAGTTTAAGGCCGCGCAAATCGGGGGACCCTCCGGCGGGTGTATTCCGCGGGAGCACTTGAACGTCCCCTTGGACTACAAGAGTCTGCAGGAGCTCGGGGCGATCATGGGCTCCGGCGGACTGATCGTCATGGACGACGATACCTGCATGGTGGATGTGGCGCGCTTCTTCCTGGAGTTTGTCCAGGAGGAATCCTGCGGTAAATGCGCCCCGTGCCGGGTGGGGACCAAGCGCATGCTCGAAATCCTGGAGCGGATCTGCAACGGCCAGGGTGAGATGGAGGACCTGGATCGGCTGGTTCAGTTGGGTGAGGAGATCCGTGAAACGGCGCTGTGTGGCCTCGGCCAGACCGCTCCCAATCCAGTGCTCTCCACGCTGCGCCACTTCCGTCACGAGTACGAAGAACACATCCGTGACCACCACTGCACCGCCGGAGTCTGTCCGGGACTGGTGCGCGCTCCCTGTCAGTCCGCCTGTCCGGCGGGTGTGGACGTCCCGGGATTTATCAGCCTGGTGGGTGAACAGCGCTACGCCGAGGCGTTGCGTCTCCACCGGGAGCGCAACCCCTTCGCTGCGGTGTGTGCGCGGGTGTGCTTTCACACCTGCGAGGAGAAGTGCCGCCGAGCGGGACTGGATGAGGCGGTTCCGATTCGGGGGATTAAGCGCTTCATGGTGGATCAGGAGATCGTGGTGCAACTGCCGGAGGTCCGCGAGAGCGAGGCCAACGCGCGGCGCAAGATCGGCATCGTCGGTGGCGGTCCGGCGGGCCTCTCCTGCGGCTACTTTCTGGCGCGTCTCGGCTACCGGCCGGTGATCTTTGAGGCGCAGTCGCGACCGGGAGGCATGTTGGTCCAGGCGATTCCTGAGTATCGGCTTCCCCGGGAGACGTTGGCTCGGGAGATTCGCATGATCGAACGGATGGGAGTGGAGATTCGCACGGAACACAAGTTCGGCAGGGACATTACCACAGACTCGCTCACCGCCGAGGGCTACGAGGCGCTCTTTGTGGCCCCCGGTGCCGCGGCGTCGGTAACGGTTGACCTCCCCGGTTCGCAGGGAGCGGGAATCGCCGATGCCTGCGAGTTTCTCCGCCAGTACAACGTGCGCGGGTCGGCGCCGGTGGGGTCGCAGGTCGTGGTGGTGGGCGGTGGTAACGCTGCGGTGGACGCGGCCCGCACCGCGCTGCGCCTGGGGGCGCGGGTGACGATTCTCTACCGCCGTACGCGCGAGCAGATGCCCGCCTATCATGAGGAGATCGAGGAGGCGCTCCACGAGGGAGTGGAGCTCAAGGTGCTGACGCAGCCGGAGGAAATCCTGCGCGATGAGGCGGGGCAGATCACGGCGGTCCGGTGTCGGCCTCTCTCACTTGGTGAGTTTGATCGAAGCGGGCGACGGCGGCCACGAGCCGGGGAGGGGGCGCTCTTCGATGTACCGGCCGATCAGGTAATTCTTGCGATCGGCCAACGGCTGGATGCAGACGGAGCGGACCTGACGTGGCTGGATCGGGGAAGCGACGGATTTCTCCGCGCCGATCCGGTGAGCGGCGCAACCTCGGTTCCCTGGGTGTTTGCCGGCGGAGACGCCGTCTCCGGTCCCAGTTCGGTGGTGGAAGCGATCGCCGCCGGTGAGCGGGCGGCGGTTGGCATTGATCGCATGCTCACCGGTGAGGAGCACGCGTTCTGGCGCATCGAGCAAGAAGTGGATACCGCCTTTGATCCCGATGCGGAGCCGGTTCCGTATCCTCGAGAGTCGTTGGCCACCATTCCGGTGGAACGGCGGCGGCATAACTTCTCCGAGGTGGAGTGTTCCTGGTGTGAGGCGGTGGCGCTGCGCCAGGCGAAACGGTGTCTGCGTTGCGACTATGGCAAAACCACGGTCCGCGAGGAGGTAACCCATGCCTGAACTGACGATCAACGGGCGACAATTTCACGCCCACGAGGGTACGACCATACTGCAGGTTGCCCGGGAGGCGGGAGTGCATATTCCCACACTGTGTAACATGGAAGGCTTCGATCCATTAGGTGCATGCCGTGTGTGCGTGGTGGAGGTAGAGGGTGCGCCGCGCCTGGCCGCCGCCTGTGCTACGCCGGTTCGTGAGGGTATGGTGGTGCATACCAATTCCCGCCGCGCCCGTCGGGGCCGCCGAAGTGTGGTGGAACTACTTTTGAGCGAGCACAGCGGTGTCTGCCGTGTGTGTGACCGCGGTGAGGACTGTGAACTCAAGGCGTTGGCGCAAGACCTGGGAATACGGGAACTTCCCTTTGAGGGAGAACGGCCGCCGGTTCGCATGGACCACAGTACGGAGGCTCTGGTGCGGGATAGCGGCAAATGCATCAAATGTCGCCGCTGCGTCACCGCCTGTACCGCAATCCAGGCGGTGGGGGCGCTGTGGCCGCAGGGCCGCGGATACCAGACGACGATCGGCCCCGCCTTTAGTGGAGACCTCTCTGAGGTACCCTGCGTGCAGTGCGGACAGTGCGCGGCGGTATGCCCGGTGGGGGCGATCAGCGAGAACTCCCACATCGAGGGAGTCTGGGCGGCCCTGGATGATCCACAGCAGATGGTCGTGGTCCAGACTGCCCCGGCGATTCGCGCAGCCCTGGGGGAGGAATTCGGGCTTCCCGCGGGAACGCTGGTTACCGGTGAGATGGTGGCCGCGTTACGACGACTGGGCTTCGACAAGGTCTTCGATACCAACTTTACTGCTGATCTTACGATTATCGAGGAAGGCAACGAACTGCTCACGCGCCTACGGCGGACGCTGGTGGAGGGCGACACCCAGGCGTTGCCGCAGTTCACCAGTTGTTCACCGGGGTGGATCAACTTCACCGAGGAGTTCTACCCGCAGTTCCTACCGAATCTTTCCACCTGTAAGAGCCCGCAGCAGATGTTTGGTGCCCTGGCCAAAACCTACTATGCGGAGTCCCTGGGGATCGACCCGGCGCGGATGACGGTGGTGTCGGTGATGCCCTGTACTGCCAAGAAGTATGAAGCCGCCCGGCCGGAGATGGCTTCCAGCGGGGTGCGGGACGTGGACTATGTGCTCACCACCCGGGAGCTGGCGCAGCTGATCCGCGCCGGCGGCATCGATTTCACCTCGCTGGAACCGGAGACGATGGACGCGCCCCTGGGGCTGTCATCGGGGGCGGCGGATATCTTTGCCAATACCGGCGGTGTCATGGAGGCAGCGCTCCGCACCGTACATGAAGTGGTCACCGGTCGGCGATTGCCCGCGGAGAATCTGCACATCACTCCGCTCGCCGGTCTTCAGGGAATCAAGGAGGCGCAGGTCACCTTCACCGATACGGTGGAGGAGTGGCGCTTTCTTGAGGGCGTTACGGCGCGGGTGGCGGTGGCCCATGGCCTGGGCAACACCGCCAAACTGCTGGATCGCATCGATCGTGGCGAGGCTGAGTACCACTTTGTGGAAATCATGAGCTGTCCCGGTGGGTGTATCGGAGGGGGCGGACAGCCGCGCTCCACCGATGACCAGATACGGCAGGCGCGCATTAACGCGATCTACCAAGAGGATGAAGGTAAGACGCTACGCACCAGCCACGAGAATCCGGCGATTCAGGAGCTGTATGCGCAGTACCTCGGCGCTCCCCTGGGCAAGCGCTCACACCACCTGTTGCACACCGGATACGCGCCAAAGGCGGTG
This sequence comes from Alkalispirochaeta sp., assembly GCA_046483765.1. Taxonomy (GTDB): domain Bacteria; phylum Spirochaetota; class Spirochaetia; order DSM-27196; family Alkalispirochaetaceae; genus Alkalispirochaeta. The sequence continues at coordinate 5,564 of JAWOCO010000166.1, forward strand.
CCAGGATGACGAGAGAGGGCGAGGTGAAGACACCTCGCCCGTGAGTCTCAGTAGGTGGGGACGCCGGCGGTGTTGGCTTTAACTCCGTACCGTGCCCGTGTGGCGGAGCAGATCTGGTGGGCCGCATCTACCACCTCCCGCTTCGGAGCGGGGTTCTCTACCGCTTCCAGGATCGTGCGGAGCTGTTCCGGCGTATTGATGCCGACTACGGTACTGGCGATGCGGCGATCCGCCAGGGAAAACTGAATCGCGAACTTGGTCCAGGACTGCGGCTCCCGAGCCATCTCGTTGCGGAGTTCGGCGATTTGATCGTACCAGCGATCGAACTGTTCATCGGCCATCCGGTCATCGGCGGCCAGCTTCTCCCGATCGATCCGTTTGTCCGTGAGCAGGCCGGCCGCAAACGGGCGGATACCGATGAAGCCCATTCCCTGGTCTTCCATCGAGGGAAAGAGGTCCAGCATTTCGGTTTCCAGGGCATTAAAATACGCTACCAGGCCGGAGAACGATCCCGACTGTACCACTCGCTTCGCATATCCCACCGTGTAGGGGAAGCTGGCCAGGTACCCCACCTTGCCCTCATCTCGAAGCTTCTCAAACTCTTCCAGGAGCGGTTCGGTGACTTCGTCGTACTCAGAGAGTCGTTTCGGCTCGCCGTCGGCACAGTAGCCCAGTTCTCGCTCCAGCGTGCCGCGATGGAGGTGCTGTACCACCGCGATTCGGTCGACCTTTAGGTCTCTCAGCGCCTCTTCTACCTGGCTCCGAAAGGTTTCCTTGTCGAACGTGGGTACACCCCAGTCTGGGACGTTGATCTTAATAATATGGTGCAGTTCGTGGCGTTTGGGGTGGCGTGAGAGGACCTCGCCGGTGAGCCAGCGTGTCTGGTACTCGGCGCTGGAATGGATGAAGTTAATCCCCTGATCCACCGCCTCCTCAAGGGCGCGCGCGCCGGCGCGGCTCTGGTCGTCCTGACTTCCATCTTTGGACGCGTACCGCATCGTGCCGTAGCAGATTTCGGATACGGACAGATCAGTGGTGCCATAGTTACGATATTTCATGATTCCTCCAGGTGATTACCTAAGTGTAGTGCCGTCCGCCGGCGCACACAAGGAACCGCCTAGCTCACCGTGCGGGAGGCGTATTCGCGACGGTAATACGCCTCCATGATCACCATATGGGGCAGGGTGACTGCTGCAATAATCACGAAAAACACGGCAATCAGAGATGCCCGGGAACCGTAAACTCCCGCCATGGCAAAGATGAGCGCCATGCCCGCGAAGGTTACCAGGGTCAGCGGGAGTGTTTTGCGAATAAAGGCGCGGATCTGTTTACGCAGACGGCCGCGTTCCCAGAGCGTGGTGATCTCCAAGGCGGAGTTTAACGAGTGCCAGAACGCCCAGTACACAATAAAGGAAACGTAGAGCGGCGCGGTGATATAGAGGCTGTAGAGTACCGCCGCGCTCACCACTTCCCGAACCACCTCGCCTGTGGTCATGACGCGGACAATCCGAAACAGCAGCACCGTACCGGCCATTACCGCCAGCAGGGACCCCGATACCAGCGGTGCCAACGTCTCCGCCGTGGCGGCGGTGAGTGGATCGAAGCCCAGAAGCGTGGTGATAACCAGGCGCGCCTCATCGTAGCGGTAGAGAATCGGTGGAAGGAGGTAGAAGGAGCCCCACACCAGATAGACCACCTTTTTCAGGAGCGCCCCCTCGGGAAGACGCAGGTAGAACAGGCTGGACTGGCCAAAGTGGTATACCGAGATCGCCAGAAACAGAGTCAGTGCAATACTGGGCGCCGCCAACCACAACGCCCCGTAGGCGGCAGCCACCAAGATATACAGCCCGTAGAACCACTTCATGGGACACCGGCGCATTACATCCTGACAGATGTGGTTATCCGCAGCACCATGGGGAATCCCGATGACGATCGTTCCCGCAGCCAACAGGAGATATTGACTCTGCTCTACCCAGGCATGCCCCAGCGTGCTTACAACCGCCACCACCCCGGTGACTACCATTGCCGCGCCGATGACAGCTGGATCTCTAAATCTCACGTAACCTCCCGATGACTATGATCAAGCGCCGGCTGCCGCGGAATACCACCGGGGACGGGGGGTGGCGCCGGTGCGCGACGAAACCGGCGCGATGCGATCAGCGCTCTCAGAAATGGTCCCCAGGGCAGGGAACAGACAATGGCAACTTCCTGGCGGAGGGTGGAGGCTCCCGCCAAAAAGGTAAACACCCGTTCCGGTGGATTGTGCCGGAACAGCCGAACCAGGGCTGCCGGCAGCCGCTCCGGTTCGTCCTGCAGCACCTGCATGAAGACGGTGTCAAAGAATCGCTGCCGACCTCCTGTGTGGGGGAGGGCGGCGCGCACCGTTCCGGGGGGCAGTTCCAGCCGGCCGGTTGTACGGTACGTCTCCGCCAGCACTTGTGATGTTTCCACGATCGACCGAAACGCGTAGCCCGTGCTGGGACGGGCCGCGCCGGAGGCGACCCCCAGATTGAGGATGCGCGGATCGGAACGGTCCGTTCCCGGACGACGGTTGAGGTACAGTGGAATCGTTCCCTTTTCCCGACGAACCACCCCCCACGCCTGAGATCCTACGCGGCGGGTGATCTCTTCGATCAGGAGCTGCTCCAGGAGCGCGTCCTCCGGCTGCGTGGCACCCACGGTGGTGATTTCGACCAGAGCTCGTCGCGGCGTCATGGGTAACAGATAGGAGAAGTGCAGCGCCCCCTGCTGCTGGAGGAACCTATTCTGGTGGGCGAAATCCATGAGCGTGACTGTGGACGGATCGAACACATCCTGCTCTGATTCCACTTCCCAGCCGACAAAACTCTGGCGAAAGGGGGCAGTGGAGCCGAACACTGAGTTCACCAGATAGTCACCCTGAAGCTGTCCCACCGTACCGTCGGGATACTGTAGCGTGGCGGTGATCCCTGTATCGTGAGACGCGTAGTGTTCCACTCGGGCCCTGATCCAGCTGAAGCGCGGATCGCTGCTAAGCGCAGTCCGGCACTCTTCGTAGAATCGGTCCGCCGGCAGGTAGCGATACGTGCTCCCCGCCGTTCGCGCAGCCTCGGAATAGGTGCTCTCAGCGATGGAATCCGTGTCTTGGAGGTGGACTGTTTCCCAGCGGCGCTCCACGAGATGATCAAACTCGAAGGGAGACCCCCAGTAGCTCCAGGTGCGGTCATTTTCCCGTTTGGTGTCCGGATCTACCAGATACACGTGAAATCGCTGATCCTGAGGATGGCGTGACAGGTAGTAAGCTAATGATAGTCCGGCAGCGCCCGCTCCAACGACGATGATCGAATGCACAATACGATAAAATTACGGAGTGCACCCAGGGGCGTCAACCAAATGTACAGGATACGTGGAAGCCGGCATGTACAAAAGATGGACAGAAGACCGGTCACGGTACCGGCACGGCTTCCTGCTCAGCCTGACTCCTGCATTCCGCCAGGTTTCGCCGAGACCACCAAAACGTGAACACCGCGGCGCTCCAGTTTACGATCGCCAGACCCCAGAAGACTCCATCCACCTCCATCCCCAAGGGATACGCCAGCAGCGGAAATATCGCAAAGGGCGCTGCGATCTGTCGGTACAGCCCCACCCACATGATCATCACCGGTCGCTTGAGACCGCGCAGTACCGCGTTGGACAGATTCATGAGGATGTAGGAGAAGTAGGTAATCCCCTGAATGTACAGATAGCGGCGTCCGATCGCGACCACCTCAGCGGTCTCGGTGAACATCCGCAACAGTGGCGCCGCCGCCACCAGCACCGGAGTGAGAATCGCCACGGCGGCCACGATCGATATCCGCACCGAGATCCGAAACGACTCCTCCACCCGGTCCAGCCGGCGCGCACCGTTGTTCTGTCCGGTGAGTTGTGCCAAAGCGGTAGCGATACCAAAGAGTGGGAGTAAGGCAATTTGCTCGATTCTGAGGCTGGCGCCGTAGGCGGCGATCGGATTTCGTCCAAAGTCGGAAATGAAGTAGTTAATTACGAAGGAACCCAGGGTCATGATCAGAAAGTCCAGCGTCGCCGGTGCGGACTGCCCCACCAGCTCGCGTAACAGGTCTGGTCGGGGGCGCCAGTCGGCGCGCGTTGCGCCGCGGTAGACGCCCTGTCGACGGCTGCGGCCGATGAGATATACCAGACCAACTCCCTGCAGCATCACTGTCGCCAGAGCGGTCCCCGCCTCGCGAAGTTCCGGTATGATCTGTACGCCACCGAGAGACACGCCGAACATGAGCAACGGATCGAGACCAACGTTAAGGATGGCGATCGTAATCAAGACGTTGCGAAACGCCTTGGTGTCTCCCCGGGCCACGAGGCCCGCATTGAGTACCTGTGCCAGGACGATTGTGACGCCGCCGGAGGCGATAACGCGCATGTAGCGCAGTCCCCCGGCCAGGACCGCACCCTCGGCGCCAAAAAGTCGGTACAGTGGCTCCAGCACGAGGTGCAGCAGTACGCTGACAACGATCGTTACCGCGATTCCCAGGATAATCGCCTGGATCTGATAGCGCGCCGCGCGATTACGATCCCCGGCGCCCAAGGCGTTGGCGATGAGCGCGGAGGTTCCCGTCTGAATGCCGATGCCGGGACCAAAGACCAGGAAGAACATCGGAAAAGACAACGACAGGGCCGCCAACGAATCGGTGGAAAGCCGCCCCGCGAAAAAGGTGTCTGTCACATTGAACATCGTGTTGAAGATCATTCCCAGCGCGAAGGGAACCGCGATCTTCCGAATGAGCCCGGGAATCGGGTCTCGAACCAGGTCCATATCAGCCTCCGGCGCGTACCTTAGCACAGATGTCAGGTATCGCGGCTACCGGTGATGGTGACTACCGCTGATGGTGGCTACCGGTGATGGTGGCTACCGGTGGTGGTGGCTACCGGTGATGGTGACTACCGGTGGTGGTGACTACCGGTGATGGTGACTACCGGTGGTGGTGGCTACCGGTGGTGGTGGCTACCGGTGGTGGTGACTACCGGTGGTGGTGGCTACCGGTGCGGACTGCCGGCGCCGACGACCGGTGGCGTGCCAACTATGCCGAAGCTTGGGGTGTCCGGGTGGGTTGGAGCTGGTCGTAATCCACCGGCCCATCTTCCAGCAGATGGCAGGCGGCGCCATGACCACCGTCCACCGGGTGCAGTGGGGGCTTGGTGGTGATACAGCGATCCATCACGTAGGGACAGCGCGTATGGAAGGGGCAGCCCTTCGGCGGATCGATCGGGGAGGGTACATCCCCCTCCAGGGTGATCGGCGTGTTCCGCTTGGTGGGATCAGGAAGGGGGATCGCGGAGAGCAGGGCTCGGGTGTAGGGGTGTTGCGGATTCTCAAAGATCTGGTGCGTGTCACCCACTTCGGCAACCTGACCCAGGTACATCACCACGATGCGGTCGGAGATTCGACGAACTACACCCAGGTCATGGGCAACAAAGATGTAGGTCAGTCCCAGTTCCCGTTGCAGCTTCATCAGGAGGTTAATCACCTGCGCCTGCACCGAGACATCCAGGGCGGACACCGCCTCATCACAAATAATCAGCTTGGGATCCACCGCCAGGGCGCGGGCGATCGCGATCCGTTGGCGCTGACCACCACTGAACTCATGGGGATAGCGATCGATATGCTCCGGTTTGAGCCCCACCATTTCCAGCAGCTCCATGATGCGCGCCCGCCGTCCGCCGGGAGGATCGATCTTCTGAATTGCCATCGCCTCGTTGAGCAGTTGCTGGATCGATTGCCGCGGATTGAAGGAGGCGTAGGGATCCTGAAAGATAATCTGCATGTCTCGCCGGCGGTAGCGCAGTTCACGCAAGGAGAGGCTGGTAATGTCCTCGCCCTCAAACCAGATACTCCCGGCGGTTGGCTCCTGCAGACGCAGAATGCACCGTCCGGTTGTCGACTTGCCGCAGCCCGACTCTCCCACGATACTCAGCGTCTCACCGGGATACACATCAAAGCTGATATCGTCTACCGCTTTCACGTAGTTCTGTACGCGTCCCAGGATGCCCCCGTGAATCGGGAAGTACTGCTTCAGATTCTTTACCTGAAGAATCGGCTGAGTATCGTTCATGACTGCGTCTCTCCCTGACCTGTGGCAATCGGTTCGGCGGACCATCGGGGGGTATACATCCAGCAGCGTACGAGACTGTCCGGATCATGCTCATCGGCCGCCTCCAGGGCGGGTTCCTCTCCACGGCAGAGTGCCCGCGCGTGGGGACAGCGCGGCGAGAAACGGCACCCGGTGGGCATGGCAAAAGGACTTGGTACCGATCCGGGAATCGCCTGTAGATCGCCCTCTTCCTTTCCCGCCAGCGGAAGCGAATTAAGGAGTCCCACCGTGTACGGATGGCGGGGATTTGCAAACAGCGTGTGCACGTCGGCCGATTCCACGATCCTGCCGGCGTACATCACCGCCACCCGATCACACGTCTGCGCTACCACGCCCAGGTCATGAGTGATCAGCAGAATCGTCAGACCCAGGTTCTCCTGCAGACCGCGAAGCAGGGACAGAATCTGTGCCTGTATCGTCACATCCAGAGCGGTGGTCGGTTCGTCGGCAATGAGAAGTGAGGGATTGCAGGCCAGGGCCATTCCGATCATCACCCGCTGGCGCATGCCCCCGGACAGTTCAAAGGGATGCTGTTTCGCCCGCCGTTCGGGGCCCGGTATGCCCACCAGTCGCAGCATATCGATCGCCTTGGCCCAGGCGGCGCGCTTATCCAGGCGCTCATGAATCTGGAGCGCCTCGGCGATCTGATCGCCCACGGTGAATACGGGATTCAGCGAGGTCATGGGCTCCTGAAAGATCATGGAGATATCTTTGCCCCGGAGCTGGCGCATCTGCTGCTCCGATCGCTCCAGCAGGTTCTCTCCGCGAAACCGAACCTCACCGCCTACGACACGGCCGGGTTGACTGAGGAGTCGCATAATCGACAGAGAGGTCACACTCTTGCCGCATCCGGATTCCCCTACGATTCCCAGGGTCTCTCCCGGTTTGATGGAGAAGCTCACCCCATCCACCGCTTTCACTTCTCCATCGTCGGTGAAAAAGGAGGTGTGCAGGTCCCGCACATCCAGTAAGGTTTCCGCTTCGCTCGCCGTTCCTGCCATCTTCATGCTCCGTCAGTTGAGTTCGATCCGCTTGTTGAGAAATTTGTAGGTCACATCCACGATGAGGTTCACCACCATAAAGGAAACCGACGCCACCAGCACCCCACCTTGAACCACGGGAAAGTCTCGGGAACTGATCGCCCCAACCATCATGCGTCCGAGACCATTGATCGCAAACACCGTTTCCGTGAGAACGGAACCCCCTAGGAAGAAACCAAATTGGAGTCCTACCACCGTGACCACCGGAATGAGTGCGTTCCGCAGCGCATGCTTGTTGATTACCACCGCCTCTCGTACGCCTTTGGCGCGGGCGGTACGAATGTAGTCCTGATTGATGACTTCCAGCATGCTGGAGCGCGTCATCCGGGCGATAACCGCCGCACCGCCGGTACCCAGGGTAATCACCGGCAGTATCGCCTGCGCCGTCTCCCCCCAGCCGGCCGCGGGAAGGATTGGCATTTGCACGCTGAACCAGAAGATGAGCATAATCCCCAGCCAGAAGTTCGGCATGGAAAGACCGAACAAGGCGATAAGCATAATCACCGTGTCCGCCACGGAGTAGCGCCATACGGCGGAAACCACCCCCGCGGTGACACCAATGAAGATCGCTAAGAGGACGCTCATCCCGGCCAGTTGAATGGTAATCCAGTACCTCCCCTGGAAGATCTCCTGGGTCACCGGCCGGTCGTTACGGACCGATTGCCCCAAGTCTCCGGTAAGCGCCTTACCGAGGTAGTCGAAATACTGCACCACCAGCGGCTCGTTGAGACCGAGGCGCTCCCGCATCAACTCAAGCTGCTCGGGGGAGGCGCGTTCTCCGGCCATGATAATCGCGGGATCTCCGGGTACCAGGTGGAGCATGAGGAAGACGATAAACACGACCCCAAGCAAGACCGGAATCATTTGGACCAGACGCCGAGCGAGGTATACACCGAGTGACATTGCGTCGCCTCCTATTGAGTCCGGGGGTCCAGGGCGTCACGAAGCCCATCCCCAAGTAGATTGAATGCCAATACTGCTAGGACGATTGCCAGTCCAGGAAAGAGCGTGACGTGGACAGCGTTCCAGATAAAATCGCGACCGGCGGAGAGCATCAGTCCCCACTCCGGCGTGGGCGGCTGGGCACCAAGCCCCAGAAAGGAGAGCCCGCTGGCGATCAGAATTGCAGTAGCGATGTACAGGGTTGCCTGTACGATAATCGGCGAAAGCACGTTGGGAAGCACATGCTGCACGATGATTTTGACGTCGCGCGCTCCCAGTGCGCGTATCGCCTCCACGTACTCCAGATTACGGACAACCAGCGTTGATCCGCGAACGATACGCGCAAAGGAGGGCACCGAAAAGATGGCGATCGCGATAACCACGTTGTCCAGCGACGCTCCCAGCGTGCTGACGATCGCCAGGGCGAGAAGAATTCCGGGAAATGCCAGGAGTATATCCATGACGCGCATGATGATAGTGTCCAGCCATTTTCCGTAATATCCCGCGATAATTCCGAGAGTGACGCCAACGATCGCTCCAAAAAAGACCGAACGAAATGCCACCGAAAGGGTCACCTGCGTCCCGTAGATCACGCGACTATAGATATCCCGGCCCAGATTGTCCGTTCCGAACCAGTGCTCCGCGGAGGGAGGAGCAAACCGATTGCCCACGTTCTGGAAGCGCGTGGGGTGGTGCGTGGCAAAAACCTCCGGCACCGCCGCCATAAGGAGCAGGAGCAGAATAAAGACGCCCCCCACCACAGCTGATTTGTTCTTTGCGAGCTTCTTGCCCAGGTGGCGCCAGCGACGGGCTCGACCACTACTGTTCACGTGTGTGGAAACTTGTTCCAGTTGAGGCTCTAACGGTTCAGTTATCTCAGTATTCTGCTGCATCACCGAATCTGCTTTCCAAGAATGGAGCCCGAGCCCCGCAGAAGGTGCGGGACCCAGGCGGAAGAGTGGAGAGCCGCTATCAGGGAGCGGCTCGAGTCAATGAGTTACTCGATCACCACGTCGTCAATGAGCATCGCGTTGTCGGGATGGTGGCTGTACCCACTCACATCCGCACTAACGGCGATCATCCATTGCGGATGGTACAAGTTGAGCATAGGAGCTTCATCGATCAGAATCTCCTGAACCTCATGGTACAAGCCAACCCGATCCTCGGGATCACCCTCACGGCGACCACGGTCGAGGAGCTCATCTACACGGTCATTGCGGTAGAAGGCGCGGTTACCGGCTGCTCCCACGTTGGAGGAGTGCAGCAGGGCGTACATGCCGTAGTCGGCGTCACCGGTCACCGTGACCCAGCCGAGAATGAACATGTCATGCAGACCTTCGGCGGTTTGCTCGAGATAGGCGCCCCATTCCAGGACCTCGATCTCTACGTCGATATTCAACTCCGCCAGGTTATTCTGCACGATTTCCGCAATCGCGATTCGCGTGGGGTTATCGTTGGTCCAGAGCGTGGTGGAGAATCCATCGCCCAGACCAGGTTCTTCCAGCAAGTCAGCGGCCATGTCGGGATCATAGGGAAGCGGATCAAGGTCGGGATGGTAGCCTACCACTGCTTGGCTGATCGGTCCGATCGCGCGCG
>JAWOCO010000215.1:0-3862 GCA_046483765.1 Alkalispirochaeta sp.
TGGTGGTTGTTATGGCCTCGGCGCTGGCCGTTGGTATGGCGATCGACCGGCTCTCCATGCGGGACGCCGATACGATTATGGTGTTACTTGCCGGTGTGCTGCTGACTTCGACGTTCGGGGACCGGCTCACCGGTCTGATCTCCTCGTTACTGGCGGTGATGGCGTTTAACTTCTTCTTCACGGAGCCGCGCTATACGTTTGTCGTTGCAGATTCGAGCTACCTGATCACCTTTCCGGTGATGCTGGTGGTGGCGTTTGTAACCAGTGAGCTCACAACCCGTCTGCAACTCAGTGCGGAACTTGCTCAGGAACGACAGCGGCGGGCGGAAGTGTTGTACCGCATCAGTGAACAGATGATCTCCGCCCGGACCACCGAGGAAATCCGAGAAACTGCTGCCGCCAACCTGCATCAGATAATCGAAGAACCGGTATCGATCCGTTTGTCCGATACATCGGCCCCATCCAGCGGAGGCTTCGACGGGCGCACGGCGGTGAGTATCGCCACCGATGACACCCGGTTTGGTGAGATCGTAGTTGAGGACTTTCAGTCGGCTCTGTCCGCCGGACAGCGGGCGATGCTGCACGCGATCGCTGCACAGTTGGCGATCGCCCTGGACCGGGAGCGCCTGACCCAGGCGGAGGAGTCGGCTCGGATCAACGCCGAGCGGGAACGGGTACGCGCCAATCTGCTACGGTCAGTGTCACATGATCTGCGTACCCCCTTGGCGGCGATCGCCGGGGCTGCATCGGCGCTCATAGAAGTACAGGAGATTCCCGAGTCTCACCGGCGACTCCCGCACAATATCTTTCACGATTCGATGTGGTTATCGGAGATTGTAGAGAACATTCTCTCTCTCACCCGGCTCAATGAGGCGGAACTAAACCTGAGACGGACCAACGAGGTACTCGAGGAGATCGTCTTGGAGACGGTAGAACGCATGCGGCGGCGGTTCGAGGAGCGGATGATTGAAATCGAGCTTCCGGAGGAGATCATTCTGGTAGAGGTGGATGCCCCCTTGTTTGGGCAGATGCTGACCAACATCCTTGCCAACGCCCTCGATTTCTCGCCGGAGGATCAGGCGGTTGCTATCTCCGTGGCACGCGTGGATCACGATTGCGCGGAGATCATGGTACGGGACCATGGGATTGGCATGGATGCTACCGTGATGGCCCACGCCTTCGATCTCTTCTTCACCCAGAAGCCGGGGGACGATAGTCGCCGCGGTTTGGGGGTGGGGCTCACGATCGCCAAGACGGTAGTAGATCTGCACGGGGGCACTATTGAGCTCTCGCAGTGCCCGGAAGGTGGCACGGAAGTACATATTCGCGTTCCCGCAGGCGATGCGTAGACGGAGGTAGGATGAGCGGTGGTATGGAACAACATGAACCCCAATTGGCACTCTTAATCGAAGACGACCGACCGGTGAGAAGCTTCATCGCAACCACTCTGAAAGCGCATGGTTTCCGGGCTGAGTTTGCTGAGAACGGCGCCCACGGAATTTCGTTAGCCTACAGTCTGGTTCCCGATATCGTCCTGTTAGATCTCGGTCTCCCCGATATGGACGGCATGGAGGTCTTGCGCGAGATTCGGCGAGAGTTTGAGATTCCGATTATCGTGGTCTCCGCCCGAGGAAACGAGCGCTCCAAGGTTGAGGCTCTTGACGCCGGGGCCGATGACTATCTCAGTAAGCCCTTTGGGTCGGGAGAGCTCTTGGCGCGCATCCGGGTGTCGCTCCGCCACGCTTCGCGGGTAAAGCAAGCCAACCGTCCGGTAGTGGAAGAGCCGATTTCCCTGGGACCCTTGTTCGTGGACCCGGTGAAGCGGAGTGTTACCAGCCACAAGCGCCCCGTTCACCTGACGCCGATCGAGTTCCGCTTGCTGCTCGAACTGGCAAGCAATGCAGGAAAGGTACTCACCCACCGCCACCTTATGGAGCACGTCTGGGGATCGCATCACCACGTGGCGCCGCACAACGTACGGGTCTTCATGGCGACGCTCCGCCGAAAGCTGGAGCGGGATCCCAATCAACCTCAGATTATCATTACTGAGGTGGGGGTGGGGTATCGACTGCGCGATGACTGGTAATCTCGTGGTTAGTTCGCCCCGCGAGGTCTGGCCGCCCCACCAGGTCGGCGCCGTTTGACCGCAGCGACCTGTAGGATTAAATTCTAGCGTACGGAGGATACCAAGATGAGTATTGATTACCTGGATCCCTTCCGACCGCCCGATATAGATCAGCCGCGAGAAACCGAACGCCCCCGTGAGCCACGGGAGCCTCGCGAAGTAGAGCGCGACCGGGAGACCGATCGGCCGGAGCCTCGCCGGGACGAGCCGGAACGGAGCGAGGATCCTGAGCGAGGAAATTCAGTGGACGAGTACGCCTGATCTTTGATCGTCACCCACTAAGAGATGAAATCACCGATTGCAATCGTTCGCGGACCTCTTCGGCGATTGGTTTGAGTTCTTCATTATCCACTACGTTCATCGATTCCGCTGGGTCTACGGCGGCGATCTCCACGGTCTGATCGGTAGCTTCCCGGACAACCACATTGCACGGAAGGAGGGCGCCGATTTTGTCTTCTGTCTGGAGCGCCCGGTGGGCAAACGCCGGGTTGCACGCTCCGAGAATCCGATATTTTGGAAACTCCACGTCAAGCTTCTTTTTCATTGTGGCGGCCACATCGATATCTGATAGCACCCCGAACCCCTGTTCCTGTAACGCCTCAGTAACCGCCGTGATTCCCTCATCGAAGGACCCGGCGAAGGTGGTGGCCATGTAATAGCTCATATTCGATCTCCTATATATTGTGATTACTTCAAGGTAGCAGGTTCGCAGCGGATCGCCAAATTCGGCGGGCGTCCTCACTCCTCGGTGACGGGCTCAGGGACCTTTAACAGCCGCGCGTTGATCGCAACCACCACCGTGGAGAGCGACATCAACGCGGCTCCCACCTCCGGTGACAACATGAAACCCGTCCATGCCAGGACGCCGGCTGCCAGAGGGATCGCCACCACGTTATACCCGGTAGCCCAGATCAGGTTCTCCACCATCTTGCGATGAGTGGCCCGGCCAAAGAGAATCAGGGTGGTGATGTCGGAGGGATTCGAATTGACCAGAACGATATCCGCCGAGGCCGCGGCCACATCCGTTCCCGACCCGACGGCAATGCCGATTTGCGCCTGCGCCAGGGCGGGGGAGTCGTTAACGCCGTCGCCGGTCATCGCCACATACTCGCCGCGATTCTGCAACTCCTTGATCTTCTCCTGTTTCTCGTCCGGCAGGACTTCCGCGAAGAAGCCGTCCATACCGAGCTCGTCGGCCACGGCCTCGGCGGTCTCCGCGTTGTCTCCGGTGAGCATCCAGCACTTGATGCCCCGCTTTTGCAGGCTACGAACCGCCTGGTACGCTTCCGTGCGAATCGTGTCCGCCAGCGCGATCGAACCGATCACGCGCTCTTCCTCAATTACGAAGACCCGGGTGACACCGCCCTTGTTGCCGGCGTGTTCTGGACGGGAAATGCCCTGTTCCTCGAGATATCCCGGGCTTACCACGTGCACCGTTTTCCCTTCGAGCGTGCCTGAGATTCCACGCCCTTTCATCGCCTGGAAATCGTCGGCCGAACGAATCTCGATCTCCCGATCTTTGGCTGCGGAAACGATGCTCTTTCCGATCGGATGCTCCGAGCGGCTTTCCAGCGCTGCCGCCAGTGACAGGACACGGGCTTCATCAGCATCTTCGGCGTGGACGTCTACCGCAGTCACGTCGAACGTCCCGTGGGTGAGCGTGCCGGTCTTGTCGAACACCAGGGTGGTGATACGCCGCGCGTTTTCGAAGGCGGTGCGGTTGCGTATGAGAAGACC
>JAWOCO010000216.1:0-4141 GCA_046483765.1 Alkalispirochaeta sp.
TTCGCGGAGACTTGGGCTTTCACGCCGCCGCGAACGCGTATAGCGAACGACTCACCGCGGCGATGCACTCCCACGAGAAGGTTCGTGGTGAGATCGATCTCATTCTTGACCAGGAGGACTCCGACGAAGAGACCGCCGCCCTGGTTTCTTCCGAGGAATACGGATTTCTCCTCGCCTCCGATGAGGAAGATGAGAGTGACGAGGACACCGCGCCGGAGCCATCCTCCGATTCCGCCGGCCCCTGACCGGCGCACTGGAAACGTTTGCCGTTTTTCACTACCCTTGGAAAGTCTATGCTCAGAAAAACGAAGATTGTCGCCACCATGGGGCCCGCCGTGGACAACTTGGACCTGATGAAGGAGTTGCTCCGGGCCGGAATGAATATCGCCAGATTCAACTTCAGCCACGGGACGCACGAAGAACAGCAGGGGCGGATCGAAATGCTCCGGCAGGCCAGTACGGAAACCGGTATTCCGGTTGCTTTGATGCTGGATACCAAGGGTCCCGAAATCAGAACCGGTACCGTCAAAGATGGTGGAAGCATCACACTACTCCGGGATAACCGTATCGTGCTCACTACGGAAGAGATCGAAGGGGATGAGCAGCTTCTGAGCGTCTCCTACCAGAATCTGCCCCGGGAGGTCCACGCCGGTGGGCATATTTTCGTTGCGGACGGCCTGGTCGATCTGGAAGTTGAATCGGTTGAAGACGAGCGGATTCACTGCATCATCCGTAACGGCGGGATTATCGGGGGACGGAAGAACGTCAACGTCCCCGGCGTCAAAACGAAGCTTCCCGCAGTAACTGAGAAGGATATCGCGGACATCGAGTTTGGCGTATCCATGGGAATTGACTTCATTGCAGCCTCCTTCATTCGTAAGCCCAAAGATGTGCAAACGATTCAGCAAATCGTGGACCGCGCCAAGGCGCCGGTACGCATCATCTCCAAGATCGAGGATGAAGAGGGGTTGGAGAACATCAATGAAATCGCCCGTCTCTCTTCAGGAGTTATGGTGGCGCGGGGAGATCTGGGAGTTCAACTGCAGACCGCCGAGATTCCCCTGGCACAGAAGCGGATCATCAGCCAGTGCAACCTACAGAACAAGCCGGTCATCACCGCGACGCAGATGCTCGATTCGATGATTAACAATCCCAAGCCCACTCGCGCCGAACTGACGGACGTTGCCAACGCCATTTTCGACGGAACCGATGCGGTGATGCTATCCGGCGAGACCGCCAGCGGGAAGTTTCCGGTAGAATCGGTGCGCATGTTGCACAATATCGCCATGGAGGTGGAGCGCTCCGAAGAGTACATTCAGCGGAGCAAGGAGTACTTCTACTTCCATAAATCGAGTAATGACATCGCCGATGCGATCACCAAGGCGGCCTACGTGGTTGCCACCGATGTGGAGGCGGCGGCGATCGTGGCTCCCTCGCTCCGGGGGAACAGTCCTCGACTCCTGTCCAAGTATCGTCCAACGCAACCGGTGATCGCGGTTACCACCTCCGATGTGGTATACCGCCAGTTGTTGCTGCACTGGGGTATCTATCCCCTCCTCACCGACCACGTGAATGACTCTGATCTGATGATTCAAAACGCGCTACGGCTGGCATTGCAGAAGGGCTACGTGCACCGCAACGAAAAAGTCGTCACCGCCGCCGGTATTCCGCTGAACAGCCCGATCATGATGAATACGATCAAAGTGCATTTCATGGGGAATATCCTCAACCGGGGACAGCGCGGCTTCGGGGAGATCTGTAGCGGCAATATCGTCAAGGCCAAGAACTATGAACAGGCGAAACAGCGTCTCCGGCTCAACGGCAACGAGATCTTGCTGGTGCCCTCGCTGGGCTCGGATTACGAACCGCTCCTGCGCCACATTCGCGGTCTCATCGTGCAGAACAAGCCCGAAATGAGTATCGAAGAGATCCAAGCGGTAAACCCCAACCTGGTAGTCGTCTCCGACGTGCGTGACGCCTATCGGCAGTTCGAGCACAACCAGAGTATCAGTCTCGATGGTGATGAGAAGATCATTTACGAAGGGTACCTCGATACCTGAGCAATAATATTACATTATTGTATGAATCCGATTCGCACCCGTCTCTTGTGTGTTGTCATACAATGATGTAGTTTTTGCTTGGAGATATCGATGAGTTCTACCTATCAGAATAACGAATACCGCGGAAAACTCGAGGAGCTGTCGCTTCTCTTTGAGATCAGCCAGATTCTCGACCAGAGCCTCGACCTCAAACAGGTGGTGCAACCGGTGCTTACCGCCGTCACCGACCACCTGGGCATGCTCCGGGGCACGATTACCCTCCTGAACCGGAATACTCGAGAGATTCTCATCGAGGCAGCCTACGGCCTCTCCCCGTCCCAGAGACAGCGGGGACGGTACAAGCTCGGCGAGGGAATCACCGGGAAAGTGGTGGAAAGCGGGCAACCGAAGATCATTCCCCGCATCAGTGAGGAGCCCGAGTTTCTCAACAAAACCGGTGCCCGCCGGCAGCGGCAGTACCAGGACATCTCATTTATTTGCGTCCCGGTGAAGATCGGCAACGAAACGGTGGGAGCCCTCAGCGTAGATCGTGAGTTCGTGGGTGAAAGCAAGCTCCAGGAGGATGTGCGCATTCTCAGCGTTGTTGCCTCGATGATCGCCCAGGCGGTGAAAATTCGCCAGAGCGTCATGGAGGAGCGGGAGCAACTCCTCGAGGAAAACGACCGCCTGCACCGGGAGCTGGAGGAACGGTTTCAACCCTCCAACATCATCGGTAAGAGCAAAGCGATGCAGCACGTGTATGACATGGTGGCCCAAGTCTCCAAGAGCGACGCCACCGTCCTCATCCGTGGCGAGAGCGGTACCGGCAAAGAACTGGTGGCACAGGCGATCCACTACAACAGTCCCCGCGCCGGAAAACCGCTGATTAAGGTCAACTGTGCCGCCCTCCCGGAAACGGTCATAGAGAGCGAACTCTTCGGCCACGAGAAGGGTGCCTTCACCGGAGCGATCAGCACCCGCAAGGGCCGATTCGAAGCCGCCAACGGAGGCACGATCTTCCTGGACGAGATCGGCGATCTGTCACCGATGACCCAGGTGAAGCTCCTGCGGGTACTCCAGGAGAAAGAGTTCGAGCGGGTCGGAGGAAATGAGACGATTCGCACCAACGTGCGGGTGATCGCCGCCACCAATCGTGACCTGGAAGAGTTTATGGAGCGAGATCTCTTTCGTGAAGATCTGTACTACCGGCTCAACGTCTTCCCGATCCACCTGCCGCCGTTGCGCGAACGTAGAGACGACATTCTGCTTTTGGCGGATCATTTCATCAGCAAGTACGGCGATACCAACCACAAGACGATTCACCGCATATCGACGCCGGCGATCGACCTGCTCACCAATTACCATTGGCCCGGTAACGTGCGGGAACTGGAGAACTGCGTGGAGCGGGCGGTGCTGCTGTCGGTGGATGGGGTCATCCATTCGCACCATCTCCCGCCGAGTCTGCAGTCGGCGGAAAGCACTAATACGCAGATTCACGGATCGCTCCAGGAGACACTGGACAACCTGGAGCGGGAACTGCTGATGGATGCGCTGAAATCCACCAAGGGGAATATGGCCCGGGCGGCACGCATGCTGGACATAACCGAACGAATCATGGGGCTGCGCATCAAAAAACACGGAATCGACCCTCGAAATTTTCGTACGAGATCGTAGGACATTGAATGTAGGATTACATTCTTGTAGCTCTAACGACATTTTACGCCGTCTGCGTCGACTAACACCAGAATCCAAGCGGTTCTGGTGTTTTTCTATCTCCTTTACTGCAAGGTAGTTACAAACTTGTAGCTGTATAGCCCGAATACTACGCGTCAGTTGGCACGCAGCTTGCAAGTAACGTTATCGAACTACGTTATTTCTTTGAGGAGGTTTCCAATGAAGCGAAGACTGATCATCGGTATGATCCTGTTCGCTGTGATCGCGGGGGGCCAGGTCGTGGCCCAGGAAGTGCTGCCGGAGGTCGAGGCCGCATTCGACATGATCTGGCTCACCGTAGCCGGAGCGCTCGTGTTCTTCATGCAGGCCGGTTTCGCCATGGTCGAAACGGGGCTGACCCGCGCCAAGAACGCGGGCAACATCATTAT
>JAWOCO010000253.1:0-2751 GCA_046483765.1 Alkalispirochaeta sp.
TCAGCGTTTTGGCGAACACAGATAGGTGTAGTGATTCTGGCCGTAGGAGCACTGGCGATCGCTGGCTGTGTCGACGTGACTACCCCTGAGACGGCGGCAGGACGGTCAGCCGCCAGTGATCCTCCGCTGGAGCTTCTCATATTTCACGGCCAAGCAGAGACGCTTTCTACGGTGACGCTGGATCCCCGGGACGGGGCGATAGAATCTATTACCGAAAACGTTCAAGAGTTGGGGGCGGTTCCAAACGATATCGTTCTCGGTGACAGCACGGATGAGATTATGATCACTCTTTCCGGAGAAAACCGGGTTCTTATCCTGGAGGAGTCGACGCTCCGCATTACAGACGAGATCATCCTCCCCACCGGAAGTAATCCGATGGCAAGTGTTGCTCTGGGAGCAGAGGTTGAAGCCGCTCGGGGAGTCGTAGCAACGTCGACTTTGTTCACTGGGGAAATCTTCCTCAGTGATCGCGCAGGTGGAGACTGGAAGGTTCTCACCGACGGCGCAGGACACGTTGACCTTTCCACGGTGGATACAACGCTGCCGGTGAATCTGCCGCTGGGAGTAGCACCACAGGCGCTGGTATCCGTACTGGTAGTCGAGCCCGACACCCTACGAATAATCGGTGCAAGTACCGCATACGACGCAACCAGAGATAGCGATAATCCGTTCGGGGAGGCAACCCTGGAGGAGTATCGGATCACGGCGTCTGGCTCACCCCAGCCCACTATCGAGATTGAGGCAGTGCGAAGTGGCTATTCTTTTGGTGCCATAGACAGTACTGGACTCAATCCGACTCAGCTCACTCTCGTTCCGGCAAGAGGATCCCAACCTGATGAGATTGTGGTGGTCGGAAGTGGTGCTAATCTTTCTGGTGGTAGTGATGGCGGCGGGAGCGACGACGGGCGCCTGATCGTTCTGGATCGAGGCACCTTGGCAGTTCGAGAAGAACTGACTATCGGTGGCTCGCCTGGTTCTATTGCGATGTATCAGGGTTCAGAGGGAACTCGCATCTTCCTGGCGGGGCCTGCAGGTATACGAACGGTGTTTCGCGATAACACCGATGGGTGGACGGTGGATCCGTCGGAAGAATCGCTCGTATACAAGCCCGCGGTCAACTCTCTCGCGCTTATCGCCGATGTGGCGGTGTACTCGGGGACTACCAGCGCATCGCTGTATGCCACCGATTATTGGGAAAGTAAGCTTCTCCGCTTCGAAATTGGAGAAGCAGGCGCGTTGTCTCTCGAACAGTCCTTCGATATGCCGCAGGGCCCGCAAGGAATGCTGATCGTTGACGAGACGGAGAGCTCACCGTGAGATCGATCGTTGAGAGCCCGATGCGTCGTCTGATCACAGCCTCGGCATCAGCGGTTGTGCTGCATGCTGCGATCTTTGGCGTTGCTGAGTGGAGCCTCTCACAAACTGCCCCGCAAACACCAAACTCGACTCGAGAGTTTGCCGTGTTGGTACGGTTAAATGCAGCGGACCATCAGCCTACTCCGTCGCACGGGCAAGAACAGGACACCTCAGATCCGGTCACTCACCGTGAAGACCCAAGTCCACAGAAACCCGCCGAGGACGTATCCAGAGAGCAGCAGCAAGAAACTGTCTCCACGTCACAGGTGGAAACACTTTCCGAACGTATCAATCTTGATTCGGGCCGCGAAGCAACCGAGTCCGGGGAGACATCAATTGAACAGCAGGTTACGGATGTGCAGGATATGGCATCCGCGCTGTTTTCAGACACCACTGACCGGGAACTAAGTCGGAGGATTCCTCGTGGTGCGATGGACGATTCTCGGGAATCTGATTCAACGGAAGCGATACCCACCATCTCACCAGAACGCTACACAGCACCCCGCTACCCGGAAGCTGCTCGTCGTAGAGGCTTGACCGGAACCGTCGTAGTGCAGGCGACGATTAACCGCCGGGGGCGCGTGATCGACGTCGAGATTGTTGGAAGCAGTGGAGTTGGTTTACTGGACTCAGCGGCCGAACGGGCGGTACGGACCTGGCGCTTTGCCCGAGGAGACCAGGACAGAGATAGTTTGCACCATATTCGATTCGACTTGGAGAACACACCATGAAATATCACCACCGAAACGTGCTTGTCCTTGCCCTGCTTATCGGCACCCTTCTGTCCCTCTCCGCCCAATCCACCGACCCCCATTCCCCGGCGATTGACTACGCCGCGTCGTTGGATATCGAGGTCGATGACCATGGCGTGACAGTGACGGTTTCCAACGCCTGGCAGGGGGCGCACCCGCTGTCCTATGCGGTGGTGCCGGAGGGATCTCCTCGGCCTGCGGTGGAGGATCTGGCGGCGGTGGTGGAGCTACCGGTGCGCCGGATCGCATCGCTGGCTACGCCGGCGCTGGCCCACCTGGCCGACCTGGATGGGTTGGACCGGGTGGTGGCGGTGGATGAGGTGAACTACGTCTACAACCGGGAGGTTCTCCAGGCCGCCGAGGCGGGAGATATCGTGGATGTGGGTAGCGGGGCGGAGCTCAACGTGGAGCAGCTGATTGCCTCCCAACCGGATGTGGTGATCGCCTCCGCCTACGGCGCCGACGATCCCACGGTAGGCCGGATCCAGGCGGCGGGGATTCCGGTCATCGTCTACGCCGACTGGCGGGAGCATGACCCCCTGGCCCGGGCGGAGTGGATCAAACTGTTTGGGGTGCTCCTGGAGCGCAGTGGGCGGGCGGAGGAGATCTTCTCGCGGCGGGCACGGCGCTACCGGGAGCTGGC
>JAWOCO010000268.1:0-2982 GCA_046483765.1 Alkalispirochaeta sp.
TGCTCGAGATAGGCGCCCCATTCCAGGACCTCGATCTCTACGTCGATATTCAGCTCCGCCAGGTTATTCTGCACGATTTCCGCGATGGCGATCCGCGTCGGGTTGTCGTTGGTCCAGAGCGTCGTGGAGAATCCATCGCCCAGACCAGCTTCTTCCAGGAGGTCGGCGGCCATCTCCGGATCGTAGGGAAGCGGATCAAGGTCGGGATGGTAGCCTACCACTGCTTGGCTGATCGGTCCGATCGCGCGCGTTCCCGCGCCTTCCACGATGCCGTCGATCATCGCCTGTACGTCTACCGCCATCGAGATCGCTCGCCGGACGCGGGCATCATCAAAGGGCTCTTTGTCGGTGTTAAATCCGATGTAGTTCAGGCTGAGTGTATCAAACAGCTCCAGATCCATGTTGTTGGATGCTTCCACGCGTCCCATGGTGGCCGGCTGCAGAATCTCCGCTACGTGGGCATCGCCCCGCTCCACCAGCGCCATGCGGGTGCTCTCTTCGGGAACGACCTGAAACGTCACCGTCTCCGGATTGGGCATCTGGCCCCAGTAGTTTTCGTTTCGCTCGAGAACGATTTCGTCGCCGGGCTCCCAAGACTGAAGCATCCACGGACCGGTGCCGATTGCTTCGGCTTCATCGTATCCCGCTTCTTCCAGCGCCGCCGGGCTGGCGATACCCGCCGCGTCATGCGCCAGGTGGCTGAGAATCGGCACGAAGGGGAACTCCGTGGAAATCTGCACGGTGTAGTCATCAACCACCGTTACCTCGTCCAGCATGGAGAAGAGGAACGCCCGCTGGGATGCCAACTCCGGATCCACGATCCGTTCCAGATTGGCCTTGACCGCCTCGGCGGTGAAGGGGGTGCCGTCGTGGAAGGAGATCCCTTCGCGGAGCGTAAACTCCCACGTTACGTCGTCAATCAACTCCCAGTCGGTGGCGAGTCCCGCCTGCAAATCCATGTTCTCGTCAAAATAGACCAGGTTTTCATAGATCTTGGTACGTACGTTACTGGAGGGGGAGTCGTTGGAGCCGTGGGGGTCCAGGCTGACCACATCCGACTGCACCACAATTACCAGGTCCTGCGCCGGAGCCTCTTCTTCAGCTTCCTGGCTTCCCGCGGCAAACGCCATGGTTCCAACCAGTAGGAAGACTGTCATCACCGCGGCGGATCTCATCCACCGCTCGAGTCCATTAGAACTTCGCATCATCAATACCTCCTTAAGGTAATCGAAAAAGTGGTTTCACTATAGGAGGCCTTGGAAATCGGGTCAATATGATTCGGGGCTCATGGATCAGCAGTGGGTAATCGGGAGCGAGTAGGCTGGGCCTGTCCGGCAGCCGACACCCGGACGCGGCGGAAGTCACGCCCCACAGGGGCCGTGGATGTAGTCTACGAGAGATTGCCACTAATTGCTGATTATGTACTATTCTTATCAGCTATTACCGGTATAATGAACACGGTAGTAACGATGCCCACAGGTTCAGGCGAGCACGCAGCCAAAGTCATTCTTCTCGTCGATGATCAGCCGTTGATCGCCCGGAACACGCAGACGGCGCTTGAACGGGAGGGCTTCCAGGTGTTCACGGCACACTCCGGGGAACGCGCGATTGAGCTCAGCCGGAACGGCCATGAGATCGATCTGATTCTGATGGATATCGATCTGGGATCCGGTATCAATGGCACGCGGGCGGCAGAGATAATCTTGAGTGAGCAAGACGTTCCGTTGGTGTTTCTCTCTTCCTATACCGACTCCGCCACAGTGGCTCAGACGGAGAAGATTACGTCCTACGGCTACGTGGTGAAGGGCGCCGGAGAAGCTGTGTTGCTGGCGTCGGTGAGAATGGCGTTCCGGCTCCGCGAAAGTCACGCCAGGCTACGAGAAAACGAACACCGCTATGCAACGCTCTTTGACACGATCACGCAGGGAGTGATCCACCAGTCCCAGGACGGCTCGATCATTTCCGCGAACCCGGCGGCGGAACAGATCCTCGGGCTTTCCTTTGATCAGATGCGGGGCAAAACATCGATGGATCCCAGATGGCGCATGATCCGAGAGGATGGTTCCGCCGTTGCCGGAGAGGAACATCCCGCTATGATCGCGCTCAAGACGGGGCACACAGTGGGTCCGGTAGTTCGTGGAGTCTTCCATCCCGGCCTGGAGCGTTATGTGTGGTTGCGTATTACCGCGGTGCCGGTGTTTGAGCTGCGTGACCCAACCCCGGTTCAGGTCTACGCAACGTTTGACGACATCACCGATGAGCGGGAGGTGAGTACCCGCTATCAGGATTTGGTGGACCATCTTCCCGGTATCGTCTACACCTTTTCCGACCGGCGCGGTGGCATCTATCGTTCCAATCAAACCCACCAAATTCTGGGATATGATCCCGCGGAACTAAAAGCAGACCCCTTTCTGTGGAACCGCTCAATCCACCCCGACGATCGGGAGGCGGTGCAGCGGGTGATTGCGGGGCCGCTTGCAGACGTGGGCAACGGGGTGGAGTATCGCGTGCAGACCAAGGAGGGCCGATGGATTCGGGTGTACGACCGGATTATTCGGAAAACGCTCAATGACGGCGAAGTGATTATAGATGGCTTTGCCACGGACATCACGGAACAACGGCGAGTGGAACGGGAGATGCGCCAACTCGCTGCGGAACGGGAACGGCTCATTCAGGAAATTCAGCACCGTATTAAGAACAATCTCAATACGATGACCAGTCTCATATCGCTGCAGATTCAGACGTTGGAAGAACCACGCGCGGCGGAAGCACTGGCGGATACCAGAAACCGACTACATAGCCTAGGTATGCTGTATGATCACTTGTACCAAACCGATTCCAGCAGTGAAGGCTCGATTCAGCACTACCTCACCCACCTGGTGTCCCATGAGGTGCAGCTGTTTCCGCATGGTGAGCGGGTGCAGATCAATACCGAGTTCCACGAATGCATGTGTACTACCAAAATGCTCTCCTCCTTGGGGT
>JAWOCO010000286.1:0-5474 GCA_046483765.1 Alkalispirochaeta sp.
TCCTATGAGTGCACTCATAGGACCTACTCATTTCTCGGCGCTTCATGGCCTGACTCGATCGGATTGCGCGGTTCATAGGGCGAAAGATACACCCGCGGCCGCGGTCTCACCACGATCTCCTCACAGATGCGGGCAACCCGCAGCAGCAGCGCTTCCTCCCAGTGGCGCGCCATGAACTGGACGCCCACCGGCACTTGGGAGTAGACGTTGCCGTCCTCATCGGTCTCCTCCACCGTGTGCCAGAAGTGGCGACTCCGGGCGGTGACAAACCCGGCGGGAACGCTCACGGCGGGGTAGCCCAGCATGTTGGCCGCCACCGCATACCGCATCGTCTCGCTGAGCGAGTTCAGATCGGAAATCCCCGAGAGCAAGCGATCGCGATTGAGCCGCGGCGGCAAGTTGGCGGTGGTGGGAGTGGCGATCACGTCCACTGAGGAAAAGGCTGCCTCAAAGTGGCCGAGCGCCCGGCGCCGTATCCGCTGCGCTTTTAGGTAGTCCGCGGTGGAAATGAAGCGTGCCAGCGCCAGGTTTGCCCGCGCCTCATTGCTGAAATCGCTGCGGTGCACGCGGTAGTACGGGTCCATGGCGGCCCGCATCTCGGAGGTGATCGTCACCAGGTGGGCAACGCGAAGCGCGTCCAGTTCGGGGAGTGTGATCTCCACCACCTCCGCTCCCTGTGCCACCAGTTGCTCTAGCAGGTCGCGCGCCGCAGCACGGACCTCCTCCCGGGAATGCTCAAACCATTCGGAGTAGACGCCGATCCGCAGTCCGCGGATGCCCTGGAGAAACCCCTCCAAGGTGGGTCGCGGCTGCGCGTGGCTATGGGGATCGTCCGGATCAGGCCCGGCCATGGTGATATAGGTGAGTGCCAGATCACGGACGTTTCCCGCCATGGGACCGGCATTGCCTACCGTGGGAGCCAGCGGAAACTCACCGGACTCACTGGGGCGTCCCATGGTGAGCTTGAGACCAAAGATTCCGCAGTACGCCGCCGGAATGCGGACCGAGCCACCCCCGTCGGCGCCGATCGCTACGGGGCAGATCCCGGAGGCTACGGCGCTGGCACTTCCGGAGGAAGAACCGCCGGGGTAGCGCCACGGAGCGTAGGGATTGACCGGTGTGCCGCGAAAGGGATTCAGCCCGGTGACCCCGATGCCGATTTCGTGCATGTTGGTCTTGCCCACGATAATCGCTCCCGCCTCCCGGAGGCGTGCGACGATCCAGGCGTCCTTTTCAGCGGGATCACCGTAGATAAAGCTGGTGCCCAGGGTGGTGGTAAAATCCGCCACATCGAACTCATCCTTCACCGCCACGGGAACGCCCTCAAAGATCGAGCGGGGAGTACCGTCGGCGAAGCGCTCGGTGGACTCCTGCGCCTGGCGACGGATATCCTCCGCCCGCCACTCGATAAAGGCGTAGAGTGGTGGGTTGCCCCGGTCCTGGTGTTCCAGTACGTGGAGCAACCGTTCCGCCACCGTGTGGGGCGTTAGGGTGCCGGCGCGGTACGCCTGGGCGTAGTCCGCCACCGAAGGAAAGACATAGCTTCCCTCCGGGCGTAGGGTGGTTCCAATCGACTCGAGAATCTCGATCTCCGGGGCCGGATGCGGGGCGTCATGATCCGCCGCATCGGCGGGATCGCTGGGTGGTCCCACCGGTTTAAATAGCGGAGACTCCGTGGGCTCCAAATCTCGGAAGCGATCGATTCCCAGGTGGTGGAAAAATGTCGGCGCCAGCCGGCGACCGGACATGCCCCGTTCCAGTAGCCATGCGGCGAACAGCAATCGGGATCCCTCGAGCCGCGGCGCGTGGATCGTCTTCAGATCATAGTTCATGCAGCATTCCCCTTACCGATGCATTATTTGCCGCTGGGGGCTGGATAGCAAGTGGCCGGGGGGACTTTTCCTGGCAATCGCGGCTGTTCTGCGGTTCAGGAGCGGGCGCCGGCAGGGGCCATCCTCGTTGGTGGGCGAATATCCGCCCACTCCGATTAGACGCTGCGAACCACCACGCGGCGGGCGTCCCGCAGACTCGCCTGCAACGCCTCCATGAGGGAAATATCCGCTACCGCCGCCTGCGGTGTATAGCGGCCCGGGCCACCCTCCGGGAGTACCGCGGCAACTTCCCGCCACATCGTCACGTTTTCCGGGTCACCCTGCACCGGCTGCAGCTGCTCCTCTCCGGTGGCCGCGTCGATAATCCGGATTTCCCGGTCGGAGCACAGCAGCGCCCCCCGGGTGCCGCGGATCACGAAGCGATTACCTTGTTTGCCGAGGGTGGCAGAGTGAGCAAACACACCCTGAATCTCGTTGTCGTATTCCAGCACCATGGACAGCAGGTCCACCTCTCCGAAACCTTCCCGGAGTGATCTACCGCGGGCGTAGATGGCGCGGGCCGGTCCAAAGAGCTCGTGCAAGAGCGCCACCTCGTGGATTCCCCCATCGAAGAAGTTACCCAGGGGATAGTCCGGGTCGACGCGCCAGGCGGTTGAACCGTAGCCGCCGGTGTGGTCGTCGTCTGCGGCGATCCGGACGTGGAGCGACCGCTCAAAGCTCACTGGTTCACCGATAGCGCCGGCACCGATCAGATCGCGCACGGCGGGAATCAGCGGCTTGTGGACGTGCTGCTCCAGAATGTAGAGCACGCCGCTGGAGTGGTGGGCAATCTCCGCGAGCATCTGCGCCTCCGCCACGCTCCGGGCTACCGGCTTTTCTACGATCGCGTGTTTCCCCGCCTCAAGTGCCGCCTGGGCCAGGGGCGCGTTGAGCGAAATCGGTGTTAAAACCACCACCGCCTCCACCTCCGGATCGCGAATCAGTTCCTGCGCGTCGGGGTAGATGCGGGCGTCGGGATAGAAGGCGCGGCCCCGGTTCTGGTTGTGTGCAGAACGCGCCGCCACGGCGCGTACGGTGAACTCCTCCGGGAAGGAGGCGATAATATCCCGGTGCGCGTTCTCCCAGATCAGGCCGGGTCCGATGATTCCAAGGTGTATCATACCGCAAAGTGTACCGTGCTCAGACGGGATCCGATAGCTCTGTGCCCGCCGCCGGCGTCGATTTCACTTGCCGAATGCCCCACCTCACGTGTAGCCTAGAAGTATGACACAAACAACGACGCTTAAAGAAATCCTCGAAACCTCCCTGGAGCAGTACGCCGATCTGAACGCGTACAGTGTGCTCAATGGAAAAACGTGGACATTTCGGGAGATTGGATACGCCGCAGGGGGTATCCAGCGGCGTCTGTTGGAGCTCGGCATCGGAGCAGGAGATCGGGTGGCGCTCCTCAGTGAGAATCAGCCGGCGTGGCCCGCGGCGTATCTGGCAACTACCGCATCAGGAGCGATCGCCGTGCCGATTCTTCCCGACTTTTCGCCGGCGGAGGTGGCGGGAATCGTAGAGCACGCCGGGGCCACGGTGCTCCTGGCCTCAACCAAACAGGTGCGCCGGATGGAAGAACGGCCCGATCTCGCCGTTCCGGCGAAGATGATCGAGCTGGAAACGCTGTTTCAGGACGCGGTGAACGCCGGTGACCCCTCCGGCGTGAGCTTTGCGCCGGTATCCCCGGAGGACACGGCGGTAATTATCTACACCTCCGGCACCACGGGCCACTCCAAGGGAGTCATGTTGAGTCATGGCAACCTCACCAGTAACGCCGCCGGCGCGGATGCCTTTGCCCGCCTGCAGCCTGGAGAGCGGATGCTGTCCCTGTTGCCGCTGGCGCACACCTACGAGTGTACCCTGGGCATGATTATTCCCTTTTCTCACGGATCGCACGTGACCTATCTGGACCGTCCCGCCTCCCCCACCGTGCTTTCCAAAGCGCTTGCAGAGGTGAAGCCGCACCTCGTGCTCTCGGTGCCGTTGCTGATCGAAAAGCTGGTGCGCGCCAGAGTGATGCCGCAGCTGGACAAGCCGGCGCTGAAGGTGCTGCGCAGGATACCGGGAATCGCCCATGTGATTCATCGCGCCGCCGGCAAGAAACTGGTGGCGGCCTTTGGGGGAGAGCTGCGATTCTTTGGTATCGGCGGGGCTCCGCTGGCGCCGGATGTGGAGAAGGTGCTGTACAAGATCGATTTTCCCTACGCCATCGGCTACGGACTCACCGAAACATCTCCGTTGTTGGCGGGAACCAGTCCGCACCAGAATACGCTCCGCAGTACCGGTACCGCCGTGGAAGGAGTCGATCTTCGCATTGAAGAGGGTGAAATCCAGGCGCGCGGCCCGAATATCATGCAGGGGTACTACCGTGATCCCGAGCAGACCGCCGAGGTGATGACCGATGATGGGTGGTTCCGCACGGGAGACCTGGGGGAGTTTGATGCCAAGGGCCGGTTGTATGTGAAGGGGCGCAGTAAAACGGTGATCCTCAGCAGTAACGGCGAGAATATCTATCCCGAGGCGATCGAAGCGCAGATCAATCAGTTCAAGGGCGTCGCCGAATCACTGGTGGTGGAGCGCGGAAATCGGCTGGTGGCTCGCGTGCGGCTGGACTACGATCGCCTGGCGGAAAACATGCGTTCCCTGGGGGACGCGGCCAAGGACGCCGCGGGACGCGCGGGAACTGCCGCGGGACAGGCGTTCACCGGAGCTGCCGACCGGATGAGTGGATATCTCGAGGAAGTCCGCAAAGAGGTGAACAGCCGTCTCAGTAACTTCAGCAAGATCTCTGACATCCAAGAAGAACAGGAACCGTTTGAGAAGACCCCCACCATGAAGATCAAGCGGTATCTGTATCGCGAGAAGAAATAGGCGATCCTTGACGCACCGCCCTTGCCGTCACGGCGGGTGTGCATTATCCTTCGTGTTCAAAGGAGTTGCTATGAAAACAGCGCGATTGAACACTATTCGCCGCGCGGTCTTTGCCGTGGTGGCAGCCTCAATGCTCGTGCTTCCGATGTTGGTTTTTGCTTCGGGGGCGGGAGAATCGGCCGATGCCGGGGAGGCGGCCCAGAAGGGACCGGTTACCGTGGCCAGCAAAATTGACACTGAAGGTAGTTTGTTGGGATACATGATGCTCCTCATGCTGGAAGCCGATGGGTTTGAGGTGGACAACCAGGTAGAGTTTGGCCCCACCGACGTCATCCGCCGGGCGATCACCAGTGGTGAAATTGACCTCTACCCGGAATACACCGGAAACGGGGCGTTTTTCTTCGATGAGGCCGGCAGCGATACCTGGAATGACTTCGAGGCCGGTTATGAACGAGTGAAAGAGCTGGATATGGAAACCAATGGTCTCGTTTGGCTGACTCCGGCGGACGCCAATAACACCTGGGCCATCGCGGTTCGCAGTGAAGTGGCGGAAGAGGGCGTCACCGAGCTGGGAGACATCGCCGATTGGATGGAGGCGGGAAACGAGTTTAAGCTCGCCGCCAGCGAGGAATTTGTGAGCCGTCCCGATGTACTGCCCGCGTTTGAAGAGGAGTACGGATTCGAGCTGGAACAGGATGATCTTCTCGTCTTCTCCGGCGGAAATACCGC
>JAWOCO010000320.1:0-6699 GCA_046483765.1 Alkalispirochaeta sp.
GTCGCGCTTTTGCCCGGGCAGGGCGCGCTCATCACCGAGCGCCCTGGCCGGTTGTGGTACCTGTCATCCGTGTCTCCCGGTACCGGTGACCTGCAGCAGGTGCAGGGCCTGCCGAGTATTGCGGCCGTAGGCCAGGGGGGGCTGCTGGATGTGGTGCTTTCGCCCACGTTCTCCGAGGATCGGCTGGTCTACTTCAGTTACTCCGCGCGAGACGGACGCGGCGCGGTGACGCGCGTGAGTCGGGCGGTACTGGACCGCTCCGGCGACTCTCCACGACTGACCGGGCTGGAGGAGCTCTTCTCACTGAACCGTTCTCTCTCCGGCGGCCAGCACTTTGGATCACGCTTAGCCTTTGACCGCGAAGGCTACCTGTACATAACGGTAGGGGAGCGGGGCCAACCGGAGCAGGCGCAGAACGCCGGCTCTCACCAGGGTACGGTGGTCCGCCTGGAGCCGGACGGCACGGTTCCTGAGGATAACCCGTCAATTCCGGAAGCGGCGCGCGGTGTCTATACCTGGGGGCACCGAAACCCGCAGGGAATGGCACTGCATCCTACCACCGGAGAGATGTGGGTAAACGAACATGGACCCCGGGGCGGAGATGAGATAAATATCCTCGAGGCCGGTGAAAACTACGGGTGGCCCCGCGTTACCCACGGTGTCGCCTACAGCGGACGGGAGATCTCCGAGGAGGATTCACTTCCCGGATTTGTTGATCCGTTGCTGCACTGGACTCCCTCGATCGCTCCCTCCGGCATGGCCTTTGTCACGAGTACGAGCGACCGCTATGAGCCGTGGCAGGATGACGCGCTGGTAGGGGCTCTGGCAGGCCAGCACCTCCGTCGGGTTCAGTTGGACTCTCGCGGGTCGCTCGAGGGTCAGGAGGAGTTGTTTTCGGGATTTGCCCGCTTTCGGGACGTCCGAGAGGGTCCCGACGGATACCTGTACGTGCTCACCGACCAGCGCCGAGGCGGGCTGTACCGGTTGGAGCTGGAGTAGGGACCGAGCCGGCGGTGTCCCGGGCCACGGCTCCCTTTGCTGCGGTGGCCCGAGCCGGCGGTGTCACGGTCTTGCCCGGAGGCGCGCTCCGTGCTAGGCTGTTCACATTATGAATTACAGAAATCTCGGTAAAACAGGTCTGAAAATTTCAGAAGTCTCTCTGGGTACGTGGCAAGTCGGCGGCGGCTGGGGCGGCGAGTTTGATCACTCTGCGGCAGAGACGATTATCAATTCCGCTATTGACTCCGGGGTGAACTTTATTGACACCGCTGATGTCTATGACAATGGTCTCAGTGAGGCGGCGGTAGGATCGGTCGTTCGGAGCCGCCGGGACGAGGTGTTCGTTGCCACCAAATGCGGTCGGCACCTCTCGCCGCACGTGGACGAATCGTACACACCGGAGGCGCTGCGAGGCTTCGTGGAAAACAGCCTCAAAAATACCGGTCTTGAGCGACTGGATCTGATTCAGCTGCACTGTCCCCCGACGCAAACGTACTATCGTCCGGAGATCTTCGAGCTCTTTGATCGTCTCAAGGATGAGGGCAAAATCGCCAACCTGGGAGTCTCGGTGGAGAAGGTTGAAGAAGCCGAAAAGGCGCTGCAGTACGACAACGTCACCACCGTGCAGATGATCTTCAACATGTTTCGGCATCGACCACGGGAACGCTTCTTCCAGGATGCCATGGCGCGGGGCGTGGGAATTATCATTCGGGTTCCGTTGGCCAGTGGGCTGTTGAGCGGGAAGTTCACGCGGGATACCACCTTTCACAAAGACGACCACCGTACCTTCAATCGCGACGGGGCGGCCTTTGACAAGGGTGAGACGTTTAGTGGCGTGCCCTATGACACGGCGCTGGACGCGGTTGAT
The DNA here is from genome assembly GCA_046483765.1 of Alkalispirochaeta sp. GTDB lineage: Bacteria > Spirochaetota > Spirochaetia > DSM-27196 > Alkalispirochaetaceae > Alkalispirochaeta. The sequence goes on from JAWOCO010000320.1 coordinate 1,868, forward strand.
GAGCTGCGCTCGATCCTGCCGGATACGGTTTCTATGGCCCAAAGTGCCGTGCGGTGGGTCTTGGACCATCCGGCGGTGAGTACGGTGATTCCCGGCGCTTCCCGCACGGAGCAGGTGAGTTCCAACTGCGCCGTCTCGGACCTGCCGCCCCTCACGCCTGAGGTTCATGCGGAGGTGAATCGGGTGTACGACCAACGGATTCGCCCACTGGTTCACTACCGCTGGTAGGCGGTGACGAGAGGATTACGAAGGAAAAACGGGCACCCGGGCCGGATTCCACGGACAGTTCCGTGCGCAACTGTGATGCCAGGGCGGTGACGATACTCATTCCCAGGCTGTCGGTGCGCTCCACCGACCAGTCCTGGGGCAGGCCCTTACCATCATCGGCTACGGTGATACGCAGGGCCCCCGCCGCTTCCCAAGCCGCGCCGACGGTGATGGTACCGCGCCGGGTGTCGGAGAACGCGTGCTTAACCGCGTTGGTAATCAGCTCCGTTACGATAAGCCCCGTGGGAATGGCGGTATCTATGGTGACGTTCGCCGTGGGGGCATCTACCGAAATCTCTACAGTTCCGGGGACCGCGTCCATTGCAGCGGCCAGATTCCGCAGGTACTCATCAAGCTGCACCCGGTCGGCGGTGCTCCCCTGGTAGAGGAGCTCGTGGACGAGCGCCATACTCATAACGCGGTGGCGACTGTCATCGAGCGCCCGTTCAGCGGTGGGATCCGTCACCGTTCCCTGTTGCAGCGCCAACATACTCGAAATGATCTGTAGGTTGTTTTTCACCCGGTGGTGAACCTCCTGCAACAGCACCTCCTTCTCACGCAGTGATGCCGCGAGGCGCTCCTCCGTCTCTATCCGCGCGGTGATCGCGTGATCCAAAGCGCGCCTCACCCGGTAGGTCTCCTCCCCCCGGTCGCGGGCGATCGCCGCGTTCCACTCCGGCGGTAGTGTTCCGGTGGAGGTAAGCGCGTGAACATCCGTAGCTAACCGAACCAGCGGAGCGGTCACGGTGGCGCGTATGAGCACCGCGAGCCCCGTACTGAGAATTGCCACTGATATCAGGCCCACGATGAGGCCCAGACCCAGCGGTTCCAGCGACCATGCTATAGCCCAAGGAGAGCGAGTCCAGATCTTGAGCTCTCCCAGCTCAAAGACGGTATCCTCCCGAGGATACACCACCGGCCACGTGGTGCTGGTATCTCGCTGTGAGTCCCAGATATCTTCCTCTAGGCGAAGCACGTTCGATTCGTCGGTGCGCAGCACCACCGCCGTCACGGTGGGTTGCGCGACCATTCCCTGGAGTACTTGTTCGGTCTGGGTTTCGTTCACCGTCCACACCAGATGGGCCAGAACGGGAAGCGAACTGGTTTCCACGGCGTGGGTCTGATCCCGAATCAGCCGCCGGGCGACGTAGTACTCGTTGAGAAGTCCGGCGAACGGCACCACCAAGGCCAAAAGAATTCCAATACAAGTGAGAATGACCAGAAGGCGGCGGGATAGGGAGTAGCGCTTCACCGGGTGCTACTCCGCTTGGATCGGCTCTCGTCACCGGGATAGGTGTCGCGGACGCGGGTGATCTCAGCGGCGATGCGCGAGATGAGATCAGCGTGTTTGCGATGGAGCAGGAGATACATTGGCCGGCGGATGAGCGGCACTTCTCCCACGGTGAGTGAGGTGTCCGAGTGGCGTTGCATCCAATCCGCCGCGCGCAGCCGTCCATACAGGACCACCTCCACATGTTCTGCCAGGAGCATCGCAAACAGTTGCTCCTCGTTTTCCACCAGGGTGAGCGAGCGGTAGTCAGTCACGTTCGTTTCGAAGACCTTCCAGCCATTGATAAACGCCACGTGGTACTCGCCCAGTTCCCCGAACGATTCCGGTGGGGGAGTGTCGGATCGGGTGATCGCCACAAAGTCCCAGGTGGACAGCGGCGCGGGCACGCGAAGGAGATTGGGGTATTCATCGGCCACCAGCCCGGTGCGGGCAAACTCTCCGTCTATGCGTCCCTGGTCTGCTTCTATAAGTCCCCGCTCGGAGGGCAGGTGGCGGATCGTGAGGGAGATATCCAGGTTGGTGAAGACGCGCTGTAGCAGCTCATCGTACAGACCGGTGCCGTCTTGATCGGAGTAGGGAGGAGTGTCAGCGGTAGCCAAGACCATCCTCGATGAATGGGCGATCCCCGACTGATCCCGAGCCCCCAGGAAGGTCGCGACCAAAGTTACGAGTAGAATAATTACCGGTATCCTGCGGATCATATGCCTGCCACCGGCGCGATTCTAATACGATTTGTGAATCATTTCACCCTATGGTAGCATTTCACTACCTATGAAAAGCAGTCAGACAGTTTTTGTATCAAACCGACTTGCGGTTCGCGTGAGCCGTGGCGCCGATGGGCTGACGTACACGCCCAGTGTTGGGGGCTTGGCCACCGGACTAAGCTCCGTGGCCAGCGATGACGGCAGCACGTTGTGGATCGGGTGGAGCGGGCTCCCCAGTGACGAGCTGGCGGTCGAGGAACGCCGTGAAATAGAGGCCACTCTGCGCGACCGGTACCACGCGGTACCGGTGGATGTTTCTTCTCAGGAACTGGACCTCTTCTACAGCGGGTTCTGCAACGACACGATCTGGCCGCTGTTTCACTACTTCCCCACCTATGCGGAGTATGAGCACCAGTGGTGGAACTCGTACCGCGAAGTGAACCAGCGCTTTTTTGAGGTTCTCAAGCACGAGCTGCAGGAGGATGCTACCGTCTGGGTCCACGACTACCACCTGTTTCTGTTGCCGGCCCTGATCAAGGAACAGTTCCCCGAGGTGAAGGTGGGGTTTTTCCTGCACATCCCCTTTCCCTCGTATGAGCTGTTTCGCCTCCTGCCGTGGCGGGAGGAAATCCTGGAAGGACTTTTGGGAGCTGATCTCGTCGGATTTCACACCTACGACTACGCGCGACACTTCCTGTCGAGTGTGCGCCGCCTTGCGGGTTACGACCACGCCATGGGCGTCATTCAGACCGCTCGCCGGGCGGTCAAGGTCGATGTCTTCCCCATGGGCATCGACTGGAATCGCTATGCCCAGGCCGGTGAGCTTCCCGGTGTGCAGAGCGTCCTGGAAACCCTGACCACGCGCTATCGCAACCAGAAGGTTGTCCTCTCGGTGGACCGCTTGGACTACAGCAAGGGGATCCCCACCCGGATTCGCTCTTTTGGGCGCCTGCTGGAACTGTATCCTGAGTTGCAGGGCACGGTGACGCTGGTGATCGTGGTGTCGCCGTCACGCGAATCGGTTCCCCGCTATATGGAGCTCAAGCGAGAGGTTGATGAACTGGTGAGTAGCATCAATGGGCAGTTCAGCACGCTCGATTGGATTCCGATTTACTACCAGTACCAGACCGGTTCCTTTGAAGAACTGAGTGCCCTGTACCGGCGTGCCGATGTGCTGCTGGTAACGCCGCTGCGGGACGGCATGAACCTGATTGCCAAGGAGTATCTGGCGGCGCGGACCGACAATCGCGGCGTGCTGGTTCTCAGTGAGACCGCCGGCGCCGCCCGGGAGTTGAGCGAAGCGTTGCACGTGAACCCCAGTGATATCGACGGAATCGCGTCGGCGATTCACGAGTCGCTCATTCAGTCAGAAGAAGATCAGGAGCACAACATCGGCGAAATGCGCCGCCGGCTGCAGCGCATGACCGTTCAGTACTGGGCTGAGAGCTTTCTTGAAAAGCTTCATGGCATGCAGGAACTGCAGGCGTCCTATCGGGCGCAGCCGATCACCGCGGCGGTAAAGACGCAACTGCTGGAGCGCTGGCGGGGAGCTGTTTCCAAGCTGCTCATTCTCGATTATGACGGGACCCTGATGCGCTTCTTTCGCCGTCCCGGGCAGGCTCGGCCCGACCGGGAGCTGCGGGAGCTCTTGACGCGGCTGGCTGAAGCCGAAGGTATCACCGTGGTGATCTCCAGTGGCCGCGATCGTAAGAACTTAGAAGAGTGGCTGGGCGACCTGCCGGTGGGACTGGGTGCCGGACACGGGGCGTGGATTCGTATGCTGGACCACGAGTGGGAGGCGGCATCGGTGAGCGTTCCCGGCTGGAAAGAGCAGATCGCTCCGATTATTCAGACCACGGTGGACCGAACCCCCGGTTCCTCCCTGGAAGAGAAGGATTTCTCCCTGGCGTGGCACTACCGCAACAGTGAGCCGGAGCTGGCCAACGTGCGCCTGGCAGAGCTGCGGGAGACGCTCATCAGCCTCACCAGCAATCTCGAGCTCTCCGTTTTGGACGGCAATCGCGTAATAGAGGTGAAGCCTACCCACGTGCACAAAGGGCGGGTGGTGCATCGGTTTGTCGATAGCGGCCACTGGGATCTGGTTATGGCGATCGGTGACGACGCCACCGATGAGTACATGTTTCAGGCGCTCGGCGAGGACGCGCTGTCGATTAAGGTCGGCGTTGGCGCCACCGCGGCGCAGTACTCAATCGACGGCGTGGCGGAGGTGCGGAAACTGCTGGCGGAACTGCTGTAGCGTCGCCGGTGGATGGGGCCGGGCCAGCGGTGGGACCGTGGCAGTATCGCGCGCGGCGCCACCGGGTCGGCAGCGGGGCCGTGGCAATATCGCGCGGCGCCCGGCGTCTCCCAGTGACGGCCCACCAGCCACCGCCCATCAGCCTACGTCAGATCGAAGATCTTGCCCGGGTTGAGAATCCCCTGGGGATCCATGGCGCGTTTAATCGTGCGCATGAGCTCCAGGTACTCCGGTGCCACAAACCGGGGGAGGTGAGCTTTGCGCTTATGGCCGATTCCATGCTCCCCACTGATGCGGCCTCCGAGTTCGGCGG
>JAWOCO010000188.1:0-5351 GCA_046483765.1 Alkalispirochaeta sp.
CGGCAGCGCTGGCCACTGAGTAGCATAGCCAGATTCGATAGCGAGCCGTGAAGCGGCGCAGCGGTGGCCGCTCAGCCGAAATTGAAGTATCCTGGCCGCACGTATGTCTATGATTGCGGGTAGTTTACCCATATTCCTGACAGCGACGGGGGTGGTTCTGGCGCTGCTGGCGGTGTTTACCTGGCAGCGGCGGCATGTGGGCGGAGCGCGGAGTCTCACACTCCTCTTACCGGCATTGGCGGTGTACAGTGTGGGAACCGCCGGAGAGCTTCTCAGTTCGGATCTCTCCCGGGCGCTCGCCTGGACCCATTTCCAATATCTGGGAATCGCGGTAATACCGGTTCTGACGCTGCACTTTGCGTTGGAGTTTACGGGAGTGGATCTCCGCCGCCGCCGGGTACGGGCCGTTACCGGACTCTTACTGTTGATCGCGGCGATTGTGCTGGGTGGCCAGCTATCTACCGGCGTGCACAACCTGTACTACCAAAACCTGCGCCTCAGCACGTGGGGACCGCTCAGCTCGCTTGCCTTTGATGCCGGCCCACTCTATACCCTAATGCAGGTAGCGACGCAGTCAACCTTTCTGGCCTCTATGGCGATCCTCCTGCGCCGGGTCTGGCGCACCGCCGGGATTATCCGGGCGCAGGCTTCGCTGGTGGCCGCCGGTCTCTTACTGACGATAGCCGCGGAGGTGTTCTATTTGGCGGGTCTGACCCCGGCGGAGATCGACTTTACGCCGACCACGTTTGTAGTGGCGATGCTCATCGTCATGTGGGGGCTCTTTTCCACGTCGATGTTCGGACTAAAACCGGCGGCGATGCGCGTCATCTTCGGGCAGATGCCAACCGCCTGCATCGTTCTGGATCGATCTCACCAGTTGGTTGAGTCCAATGCGGCAGCGCGAGAGATGTTTCCGCATCTTCAGCAGCTCCCAGTAGGAACTCCCGTGGATCGGCTCTTCCCGGACTCCCCTGAGCTACTGTCACTGACCACCGCCGGGGCCTCCGCTGCATTGGATACCACCTTCTCCGACTTACCGGGTCGCTGGTTTCATGTGCAAAGAACCAATATTGCCGCGCCCAGGAGCTCCGGTACGATTCTCATGGTTTCGGAAGTTACCGAACGGGTCCGGGCGGCGCGGCGTCTGGAGGAACTGGCGTCGCGCGATACCCTTACGGGAACGCTGAACCGCCGCAGCTTCTTTGCCATGGCGGAGGAGGCGCTTTCCGTGGAGCGCTCCCGGGATGGATGGGTTTCGGTACTGATGGTCGATATCGACCATTTCAAGCGCTACAACGACACCCACGGGCACCAGGCGGGGGACCAGGTCTTGCGGGCCACCACGGAACAAATCGGCAGCGCGCTCCGGGCGTCCGATCTCCTCGGACGCTACGGCGGAGAGGAGTTCGCGGTCCTGCTTCCCGCAACGCCCCGAGCGCAGGCGATGGAGGTGGCTGAACGCATCCGCCTGGCCGTCGCCGGTCTGAACACGGTAACAATCAGCGCGGGAGTGGCGGCGGTACGGGTCACCGGCGACACGGCACTGGAACCCCTCATGGAACGTGCAGATCGTGCCTTATACGCGGCAAAACGGACCGGCCGGAACCGGGTGGTCACGTTTCGTCCCAACACGGAATTGAGTTCATTCTCGGCGTGAGGTCTTGCACTGCCACAGCCACCTCCTGGTACTATTGCGCATGATTAAGCATATCGTTATGTGGAAGCTGGTAGACAGCTACGAGGGCATGGATCGGGCGGAGATCGCCGCGGAAGTACAGCGTCGCATTCTGGCGATGCAGGGAACGGTGCCATCGCTGCGCCATGTGGAATGTGGAATTGACTTCAACCGTTCAGAGCGAGCGTGGGATGTAGTCTTGTACTCCAGTTTTGATGATCGTGCGGGGCTGGAGGCCTACCAGGCCGATCCGGAACACGGCAAGGTGAAAGCGTTCATCGGAGCGGTAGCCGCGGAAGCGGCAGTAGTAGACTACGAGGTATAGAACAGCATTCGATAGATCCGGTCACGCTGCGCTTCGCGGATATTCCCGTAGCGCACGTGCAGGACGGTCTGCTTCCTGGAGGTCCGGATCACCGTGGCCGGGAGCTCGATCGGATCGCCCTCAGGCAGATCGAACCCCAGGTACAGGGTGTCTCCGGCTTCAAAGCGGGTGTTCGGGTTGTACAGACTGGCCCCGCCGCCACCGATATCGATACACTCGGATTCCAGGGGCTCCTCGTCGGTGATCTGGGGGTACACTCGAACCGGTAGTTGCATGGCGCGGCGATAGTGGGTGCGCTGCTGCTGTTTTTCGATCTCCTCGGAGTGCTGGAGATACAGATACGCCTGTTCCCGGATCAGCACCACCGTGGAAAAGGCGAATACTCCCGACTCGTTTTGGTAGACAACCCGAAGCTGCGTTCCCGCCACCGGCGCGATGCGATCCTCTTCCACGCGCAGACAGAGTGAGTTTGATGGCGAGGCGGTGACGGCGGCTTCCTGAGCCGGCGCTCGCCTCTGCTCCACCCTTACCACCGCCCCCACCGGTATGTCGACGCTGGAGTGTGGTTGCAAGCCGATGGGACGCCCGGTAAAGCCCAGTTTCACCCGAAGCGCGGAGATTTGCCCCGCCGTCACTTCCTCACGGCTCAACAGATCGGCCGCCGCCCGATTGAACCAGCCCTGACTTTCCAGAAGCCGATATGCCTCCCGACTGCGTTTCAAGGTACCCGATAGCTGGTGGATGAGATCTTCTTCCGAGGGGGTGAGCTGGTGGCGTTGCGCAAGCTCCCGGTACCGCCGGGCGCCGGCCACCTCCCGGGCGTACTCGCGTTGGCGCTGTTTGTGCAGTCCGTAGGCCACAAAGAACACCACCAGGGCGATGATAATCGAAATCACCGCGATACTCTCGATCAGAGAGGTCTCGAACCCGGAGGCGACGGTGGTCATGATCCGTCCGGCATCAGAACTTCTGGAGCGGAGGAAAAGTACATAATCAGCGGAGTAACCGGGGACGAACTCACGGTGGGATTGTCCCGATCAAAATCGGGAACCCACACCAACCGGAGCGCCTGCGGCAAGAGGTCTACCAGGAACACCGGGTCCGTATCGCTCAGAGGAACGTCCAACATGATTGCGCCGTCATACCGGCTCCGGAGATCCCCGGAGAGTCGCGGCAGATACTGCACGTCAAAATCATCTTCCTGATCCGAGGGAAAGACCCGGGGTATGAGCGCCTGTTTATCGGTCCATTGTATGGCTCCGGCATCGGAGATCCGTACCGTGCCATAGGTGGCACTGCGGTAGCGGCCGACATGCTCCGTGAGTAACTCGGCGATTTCGCGACGTCGCTGATACTCGGTCCAGAGTTGTACCCAGCGGGACTCCTCGTATGGACGAAACACCATAAACCGAGCCCCCTCTTCACCGTCCAGGCGTACCCGGACCTCATCCTCGGCCCCAAGCATCATGCGCACCTGGGCGTCTTCAAACTCAGCCACGTCTCCATCGATCTCCGCCGAATCCAGGGTGATGCGCCGCTCCTCATCGTTCATGCGGAGCACTACTGCGTCGTCGGTGAGACGCATCGCGGTCAGATCACGCCCCCCCGCGGCGAAGCGTTCCTCCGTAGCGGAAGATATCCACACATCGCCCCCCAGCGCCTCGGTAAGTACCGTCAGCGGTGCCGTGGATTGATCGCCGCTTGAAGCCAGGCGCGCCGCTTCCGAGGGAGTACCGGCCAGCAGCGGGCCAAAGGCGTATCCCCGGTGCTGACCACCGGCGATGAGTTCGTACCACACCCCCGTACGTCCATTGATCGTGTCCGATGTATCGGTACTGCGTACAAGCTGCACTTCCTCGCCCGAGCGCAGACGATACACGACGTCCGCGTCCAAGCGAGGCTCGGCCCGTACCCGAAGCGCGTGCACCTGAGAGGTGGCGGTCACTCCCAGGGCATTGGCAGTGTCCTCCAGAAACTGATCGGCGGCTTCCCGCGTCTCGAAGACACGGACCAAGGGCGGGAGCACTTGGTAGCTGTTGGCACTTTCTACCTCGATGACGGTGTACGTCCCCGCCCGAGAATCGAGTGGTTCAACCTCCACGAACGTACCCGGTTCCAGCGGGGTTCCTGGGACGGTTCCGGTGATAATGCCCGGCTTAACATCCTCGGCTGAACAACCGATCAACACGCTGACTACACCCAACACAAGACCCAGAACCTGTCGGTAATTTTTCATATTCGTGATGCACACTCTCGCAGAAAAACGTTACCCGAAACTTACCACTTCATTACAGATTGGTCATCCTCTGCGGACCACACCAGATCCACCACCACCGGAAAATGGTCGGACGGCCACACCCCACCGGGGCGGCGCCGCACGGTCTGGGAGGCGTCTGCCGTCCAATGCTTGCTGAACAGGACATGGTCGATCGCCGGGAACAGCCGCAGGCCGCGATTGAAGTGGTATGTGGATCCGTTGCCGGGAGCCAGGCTGAGCTCGGCCGCCTTCCTGATGATCCGCACCGGGCGCATGAACCGAAACGCATTGAAGTCACCCAGCACCACCAGCGGCTCCCCGGACCGCCGAACCGCAGAAATCCGACGAGCCGTGAGTTCCGCCGAGCGGACCTGATTCCGGTATCGTTCTCGGTCAATGTGGAGATTGAATACGAGGACGGTAGCATCCGCGGCCCCGTCACGAATCTGAAAGCGCACCCAGGTGGCGAACGATGGATACCGCCCCCACCAGGGATCGCTGTATAGCTCGTCCGGTGTCGGGGAGTAGAAGAAGTACCCCTGCTCCACCGGGGCCAGGCGAGCCCGCCGATACATCAGCGGCTGCGTGGTGGGGTACTCGCGGGGGTCGCCGGAGGCGGCAAAACCGAACTCGGGAAACGCCTCTTGGAGCGTTTCCATCTGCCGATTCTCATCGTTGAACGATCCCCCAACAAACGTTTCCATCTCCTGAAAGCCGACCAGGTCGGCATCGATCTCGCCCATTACCGATACCACCGCCTGAGCGCGGTGTTCCCACTGCGCCACGAGTGCGTCGGACCGCTCGGCGAGATAGTGAATATTGAGCGTGGCGACTCGGAACCCTTCGGTGCGCTCCGAGCGGGGCAGCACCGGATTTTCGGCGTCTGCGCAGGAGATGATCGCGAGCTGCGCAAGCACCACCATCAACGCCATCGGAGCCCCACCTCCGCCGGCCGTGAGCCGACGGCTCCGGCGACCACGGAGCGCTCGGCGGCACCTGCCGGTGGTCATGAGCCCCCCAGGAGCTCCCGTCGGCGGAAACAGCTGGTGAGATGGTCGTTGACTAGGCCGGTGGCCTGCATGTGGGCATAGATA
>JAWOCO010000367.1:0-6713 GCA_046483765.1 Alkalispirochaeta sp.
GTGAATACAAAGGCCTGGAAGTTACCGAACCCCAGGTGAAGATCACCAAGAAAGACGAAGATCGGGACATCGAGGAACTCCGCCAGCAGAACGCGCTGGTCATCGATAAAGAGGATGGGGCCGTCGCAAAGGGTGACCTGGTGACGATGACCTACGAGGAAGTCGACGAGAACGACGAGGCGATCGATGGAACCCGCCGGGAAGACTTCGAGTTCACCGTGGGTGAAGGACACAACCTGTATCACATCGACACCGAAGTGGTCGGAATGAAAGCTGACGAGCCGAAGGTGATCGAGAAGGAGTTCCCCGAGGACTTTGAACACGAGGAACTTGCCGGCGAGAAGAAGCGCATTCGCGTCACGATTACCCGTATCCGACAGCGGGATCTCCCCGACCTGGACGATGAGTTTGCCCAGGACATTAGCGATGACTTCGAGACGTTGGACGATCTGCGAAAAGATGTCCGGCGGAAGCTTGAGAAAAACGCCGAGAGCCGCGTGCGGAGTCAGAAGATTGACGAACTCATGACGCAGATCGTTGAGGCTTCCACCGTGGAAGTGCCGGCGACGATGGTAGACACTGAACTGGAACAGAGCTGGCAGAATCTCGCACAGCAGTATCGTGTGACCCCAGAACAGCTGGACCAGCTACTGCAAATGCAGGGGAAGACGCGGGACGAGATCTTTGAAGAGTGGAGACCGGCGGCGATCGAGCGGATCAAACGCAGCCTCCTGGTTCAGAAGATGATTGAAAACGAGGGCATCGAGGTTAGCGAGGAAGATGCGGAAGAAGAGATCAGAAAAGACGCTTCCGAGCGATCCGCTGATCCGGATCAGATCATCGAGTACTACAAGAGTCAGGGAATGCTTAACTACGTTCAGCAGGAGATTGCCGAGCGCCGTATGTTCGACAAAGTCCTAGAGGAATCGAAGGTCAAGAAGGGCGATAAGATTTCCTATGTAGACTTGCTCGGAGAGAATGATTAGGTTTGGCCGTATGAACGAGCAGAACAACAACCTGGTGCCGATCGTTGTCGAGCAGACCGGCATCGGCGAACGATCGTATGACATCTTTTCACGACTCCTCAAAGACAGAATCGTCTTTCTGGATGGACCTATCCATGATGCCACGGCGGACCTCGTGGTAGCACAGATGCTGTTTCTTGAAAGTCAGGACCCTGAAAAAGACATCAACCTCTACATTAACAGTCCCGGTGGATCAGTCACCGCGGGGTTGGCAATTTACGACACGATGCAGTACATCAAGCCCGACATTTCGACGATCTGTATGGGCCAGGCCGCTTCCATGGCGGCACTGCTGCTGACGGCGGGAGCCTCCGGAAAGCGGCGTGCGCTGCCCTCCTCGCGTATCCTCGTTCACCAGCCCTGGGGTGGCGTTCAGGGACAGGCCACGGATATCGGTATCCAAGCTCGCGAGATTGTACGGCTTAAGAAGATGCTTATTGATTATTTTGCCCTGCATACGGGAAAGACCGCGGAGCAAATCAGCACCGATCTTGAACGAGACTATTTTATGTCCGCCGAAGAAAGTGTAAACTATGGAATAGTCGACGAAGTTCTGGTTCGAGGAGCCCATGATCAAGCAGAAAAGTGAAAGCGGTAAATCCTGTTCTTTTTGCGGGAAAAAGGCTGAACACGCGCGCAGGTTGATCGCCGGACCCGGCGTGTACATCTGCGATGAATGTGTAAACGTCTGCAAGAGAATGATTGATGAAGAAGACGACATTCTTACCTCAAACATTCTCGACACCGTTCCCAGCCCGAAAGAGATTAAATCGTATCTTGACCACTACGTCATCGGCCAGGACGATGCCAAGAAAACGCTCTCGGTAGCGGTGTATAACCACTACAAGCGCATCAGTCAGAAGGCTGATCTCGACGAAGAGATCGAACTGGACAAGTCCAACGTGCTGCTCATGGGGCCCACCGGTACCGGTAAGACGCTCCTCGCCCGAACGCTGGCCAAGAAGATGAAAGTCCCCTTCGCGATCGCCGACGCCACTACTCTCACTGAAGCGGGGTACGTGGGAGAAGATGTGGAGAACATTCTTCTCAAGTTGTACCAGAGCGCCGGCGGAAACATCTCCGCCACGGAACGGGGCATTATCTATATCGATGAGATCGACAAGATCGCCCGCAAGTCGGAGAACGCCTCCATCACTCGAGACGTCAGCGGGGAAGGTGTTCAACAGGCGCTCCTCAAGATCATTGAAGGCACGGTCGCATCCGTTCCTCCCCAGGGAGGGCGCAAGCACCCCAGCCAGGAGATGATCCGCATCGACACGACCAACATCCTCTTTGTCGTGGGCGGCGCGTTTGTCGGGCTGGATCGCGTCATTGAAAGCCGCGTCTCAAAGAAGCCCATGGGCTTCGGGGCGGATGTGCAAAACGCTCAGAACAAAGATCTGGTCAGTCTGTATCGTCAGATGCATCCCGATGACCTAATCAAGTTTGGACTGATTCCGGAATTTGTGGGACGGCTCCCGATTCATGTGACGCTGCAGGATCTGGACCAGGAGTCGCTGGTACGGATACTCAAGGAACCCAAGAACAGCATCGTCCGGCAGTACCAGATCGCGCTGAAACTCGATAGCGTGGATCTTCAGTTCGAAGATGGTGCGCTGGAGGCGATCGCGGCGCAGGCCCTCTCGCGAAAAACGGGCGCTCGCGGACTCCGGTCGATCGTAGAACGGCTCATGACTGAGCTCATGTTTGAGCTGCCCTCCATCGAAGGGGAAAAGCGGGTCACGATTACCCAGACCGATGTAGAGACCGGCCAGAAACCAAACGTCGAGCTGATACAGAAGTCCGCATGAAGTTGTTCGGCGACCGCGGGGATCGCCGACGGATACCGGGCTTCCCGCTATCAAGCACGGTGCTTTTTCCCGGAGTCTCCGTACCGCTGGTGGTTCGATCCGACGGTGAAAAGGTGGTAATCAATCACGTTATGGGGACGGACCGCGCGATCGTCACGGTTCCGGCCGCTCCTGCCGAGTCTGCGGAGGCCGAGCAGGAGCCCACGGTGGGAACGATCGCCCACGTGCACCACGTGGCCAAAATGCCCGACGGTGGGATGCGCGTGGTGGTCGAGGGACGGCAGCGCGTCACGATTGAGGATCCCCAACAACACGACGGCCTTCGGCAGTTGCGGTGTACCCCGATTCAGCCCGACCACAGCGATCCCGATAAACAGCTACCCGGTCTGGTCCGCGTTGTTCGAGAAACGCTCAAGGAGTACATCAAGCTACATCCCTCTTTGGGGTCCCGGCTGTCAGAGCGCCTAGAAAAGGCCGAGGGCGCCGATCAGCTGGTGGATCTCTCCGCGGGGAATCTTCCCTTGGAACCATCCCTACGACTACAGCTACTGGGCGAACCCAAGACGGTGCGTCGGGTGGGGGCGCTCGCGGAAAGCTTGCAGCATGAGGTGGAGTTGCTGGGGATGAAGCGGTCGATCCGCGACCGTGTCCGCAAGCGTCTGGAAAACGGACAAAAGGAATACTTCCTCCAAGAGCAGATCAAGGAGATCAACCGCGAGCTTGGTCGGGAAGAGCACGACGACAGCTTTAGCGAGCTCCGGAGTCGAATCGACGCCGCGGATCTCCCCGAGCCGGTACAAGCGCGAGCGGACCGAGAGTTCGCCCGACTGAAGAAGGTGCCCCCGGTATCACCGGAGGCCGGCATTATCCAGACCTACCTGGAGTGGCTACTCGAGCTTCCCTGGCAGCGACACCCTTCACCGCCGATTAATATCGCCCAGGCGCGGGAGATCCTCGACGGGGACCACCACGGTCTGCAGGAACCAAAGGACAGGCTCCTGGAGTTCATGGCGGTACAGGCGTTAAATGGAGACCTAAAAGGTCCCATTCTGTGCTTCGTGGGCCCTCCCGGCACCGGCAAGACCTCCCTGGGACGTTCGATGGCTCGCGCTCTCGGCCGGGAGTTTGTAAGACTCTCCTTAGGGGGTATGCGGGATGAGGCCGAAATACGCGGCCATCGGCGAACATACGTAGGCGCGATGCCGGGGCGGATTATTCAAGCGATCCGAAAGGCTGCGACCCATAATCCGGTGATCCTGCTGGATGAGATCGACAAGATGGGCGCCGATTTCCGAGGCGATCCCTCCAGTGCACTGCTGGAGGTCTTGGATCCGGAACAGAACAACACCTTTTCAGATCACTACATCGAACTCGAGTTCGACCTGTCGCAGGTAACGTTTCTCACTACCGCCAATGGACTCAGCTCGATTCCGCAAGCGCTGCGAGACCGACTGGAGATTATCGCCGTTCCCGGCTACACGGAGCAGGAAAAGGCCAGCATTGCCAAACAGTTCCTTGTGCCGGAACAAAACCGGGAGAATGGTGCCGGCGAGCCGGGCTTCACCTTTCGCAGCGACGCGCTCCGCGCCCTAATCCACGACTACACCAGTGAAAGCGGCGTGAGAACCCTCAAACGGCAGATCGCTACCGTAATCCGCAAGTTGCTGCGGGAGCACATGGAAAAAGCGATCCCGGAAGATAAGCGCCAGCGCCACGTTACCGCCGGCACGGTGCGAAGACTACTTGGTCCCCCTCGACACCGCCGTGATGCTGGAGACGGCATCGCCCGGGTGGGGCTCGCCCGGGGGGTCGCCTGGACCGAGGTGGGGGGCGTCCTGTTATCGATCGAAGCGGTTTCGTATCCCGGAACGGGGCGTCTTCTGCTCACCGGCAGCTTAGGCGACGTGATGAAAGAGAGCGCCCAAACGGCGTTAAGTCTCATTCGCTCCCGGGCGGAGAGCTGGCAGATCGCTTCGGCCCTAACCGACCGGGACATCCATATTCACGTACCGGAAGGGGCTGTGCCCAAGGATGGACCCTCGGCGGGGATCACCGTCTTCGCGGCAATTCTATCGCTATTCCGGGATCAGCCACTTGCAAGCAGCGTCGCCATGACCGGAGAACTTACACTTACTGGACGCGTCTTACCGGTGGGAGGGATTCGAGAAAAGATTCTCGCCGCTCGCCGCGCGGACATCACCGATGTGCTTCTTCCATCCGGAAACCGGGACGACCTTGACGAGCTCCCGCCGGAAGCCCGCAAAGGAATCCAGTTTCATCCGGTGCGCACCGTGGAGGACGTGATTCCCCTTGTGTTTTCTTCGGATGAGTTTCCAGGTGCCTCCGGAAACGGTGAAACTGAGAGCTCCGAAAATGGCGCTCCTCCGCTGACCGCGACACCGAACGAGCTTGGCAACCGCTGAGGTTTCTCAATATACTCTGGTCTTATGAAAAGTTTGGAAGGTACTTCTCTCCTCCGTATCGCGGATCTCGAGCCTGAACAGATTCGATACGTACTCGACTTGGCGGGTCACGTGAAAGCGGAATATCACCGCGGCACGCGACCGCAGCGCTTTACCGGCCGCTCGTTGGCGATGCTCTTCGAAAAGCGCTCTACTCGGACGCGGGCCGCCTTTGAAACCGCCTTCGGTGAAGAGGGAGGGCACCCCGTTTTTCTGTCCAACCAGGATATTCAACTCGGCGCCAAAGAAACGATCGAAGATACGGCGCGCGTCTTGGGGGGCATGTTTGATATTATTGAGTTTCGCGGGTTTGCTCAGTCCTCTGTGGAGACGCTTGCCACCTACTCCGGTGTGCCCGTGATTAACGGTCTTACCGATGACTGGCACCCCACGCAGGCGCTGGCGGATTTGATGACCATGGAAGAACACTGGGGTTCACTGAGCGGACTCTCCTCCGCCTACTTTGGAGATGGCCGCAATAACGTGTCCAACAGTCTTGTGATTGCCGCCGCCAAGATGGGTCTTTCTCATACCGTCTACTGTCCTGAGCAGCTTACGCCGTCATCGGCAATCCTGGACCAGGCGGCCCAGTTTGCCCGGCAGTCGGGGGCACATATCTCAGTGAGTCACGATCCCGCCTCCCTCTCCGCCGATACCGCGGTCATTTACACCGACGTATGGGTGTCAATGGGAGAAGAACACAAGGCAACCGAGCGGCTTCAGACGCTGAGCCCCTTCCAAGTCACGGAAGACACGCTGGCTCATGCTCCCCAGGCGATTTTTTTGCACTGCCTGCCGGCGGTGCGCGGAAACGAAATGACCGCCGGAGTTATCGACGGCACAGCCTCCCGCGTGTTTGATCAGGCGGAGAATCGGAAACATACGATCAAGGCGATCATGCTGGCCACATTGGGGCTGTCATGACGAGTGGCCGCAGGGCCCGCAACAGCCGTCATCGAAGAAGTACGATCCCGACGCACGCAGCGTCGGGGACAGTTGCAAGTGGCCGCATACAATAGTATTATGACAATTATGAAAAGCCGTCTGCTTCTGATCAGTGTTGTCGTAGCCCTCCTTGGCGTATCGGGAGTCTTTGCTCAGAACCAAGAAGACGATGACGTAGACATGCAGGTAATGACCGTATACGTGCAAACGATCTATCAGTATTCCCAGGGGTATCACGTCATCTATAACCGGACTGATCTCTATCCGGGTGAGGTATATCTCCCCAGTCGCTGGTTCACCAACGCGGCCGGCAAGGGTGAGATTCTGTATACCGCGCATCCCAGTGCCCCCTACATGAACGTGTTCTATGAAAACGGTGAGTTCAGTCATGTTCGACTCTACGCACCGGAGAATCGAGCCCATCGTTCCTGGGGCGCACCCAGGAGTGGTCAGGATCTGAGCGAAGAGTT
>JAWOCO010000411.1:0-6696 GCA_046483765.1 Alkalispirochaeta sp.
GGAGCACGCCTGTTTATCAGTTGGGGTGATACCCACGTTGATCCGCCGGCGTTTGCCATCTTCATCGGCACTACGCTGGTGATCGGCTTGTCCGCAGTGCTGCCCTTTATGGAGTACGCCCTGTAACGGCACCCGCCGCCGCAGTGTTCGTCCTAACTATCAGGCCGGGCACCGTTCTATTGATGACGGTGCTCGGCTTTTTTTTTCGCGTTCCCGCTTTGATTACCGATGCTCCCGTCCCCACGTATCCCCGAGTACCCGTAACCAATTTCCGTGCGCAACGCTACGGATCTCCTCCTCAGAATAACCCCACTCGGCGCAGGCGCGAATCAGGATCGGCAGTCCCCGGACCGTGCCGATCTCCTGCGGGATCTCTACCCCGTCAAAGTCGGAGCCCAGGCCCACGCGGCTGAGACCCACGCGGTTCGCGAGATACTCCAGGTGTTCCCGGAGGCGGGTCAGTGGGGTGTCCGTGTCGGTACGCCCGTCAGGTCTGAGATACGGCACACCAAAGTTCACCCCCACCAACCCATCGCTGTCACGGATCGCGGCGAGTTGATCGTCGGTGAGGTTGCGGGTGCTCGGGGAAAGCCCCCAGGCGTTGGAGTGAGACGCCACGATCGGCGCCCGGGAGGCGCGTACCACATCCCAGAAGCCCCGGGCGTTTAGGTGTGACACATCCACCATGATTCCGAGCTCGTTGCATCGCCGGACCAGGGCGCGTCCGTACCGTGTGAGTCCCGGTCCGATATCCGGGGACCGATTGAATCCGAACGGCACTCCGCAGCCGAACCGGTTGGAACGACTCCAGGTGATACCTAACGAACGGAGACCTGCCGCGTAATAGAGGTCCAGGGCGTGGAGGTCTGTATCAATTGCCTCCGCCCCTTCCATGTGACACACGGCGGTCACCGTATCTCCGTGGTGAATCCGGTGCAGATCTTCCGCAGTTCGCGCCATCACCAGGCGTCCTTCGGAACGTTCAATATAGCGGTGAAGAATCGAAAACATCGTTGCCGCCGCCCGCTGAGCGCGGGGCAGGGGGACCGCTCCCGGTGTGCTCAGGTCGCCGGGAAACGAGCGAGCTCGCTTCATTTCCGGCTGGGTGGGCGGCACAAAGATCGCAAATAGTCCGCCGGCGAACCCGGACTCCCCTGCGGTGTTCAGATCCAGATGGTAGGTATCGGTGCCGTCGATGAAATCGTAGCGGGGATTATCAAAGGCGCGTCCCAGGACATCGTTATGCCCGTCGAACACGGGGATCTTCGCAGCCGGTGTATCGCTGTGCATTCCTCAACCTAAACCAAATTTACTGCTCGCGATACTAGAAACGGTGCAACTAAACCCGATGATCGGGTGTCGTATGAGATATGAACACACCACACCCCGCACCGATTTCCCTCCCTCGAAACATTCTCCTGATCTATCCCCAGGTTCCCGACACCTACTGGAGTTACCGTCACGCGCTTTCCTTCGTGGGCAAACGAGCGGTCATGCCGCCGCTGGGCCTGCTCACCGTGGCGGCGATTATGGGCGAGCGCTACTCCTACCGGCTGGTCGATACCAACGTCACGCCGTTATCGGAGGAAGATCTGGGGTGGGCGGATATGGCGTTCGTGTCGGCGATGATCGTCCAGCGGGAGTCGCTGGCCGCGGTGATCGCGCGCTGTAATCGATGGGACGTGCCGGTAGTTGCCGGCGGCCCATACCCCACCGCCTGCCACGAAGAGATCTCCGGGGTAGACCATTTCGTGCTGGGCGAAGCGGAGATGATCCTCCCACAGTTCTGTTCAGATTTAGAGCGGGGAACCCTTCGCCCCCTGTATCGGCCCGACCGCCGTCCGGAACTGGGCGAGGTTCCGATCCCTCGGTTCGACCTCTGCGACCTGGATGCCTACGAGACGATTCCATTGCAGTTTTCCCGAGGCTGTCCGTTCAACTGTGAGTTCTGCGACATTGTGAGTCTCTTTGGCCACCGGGTTCGCACCAAGACTACGGATCACATGCTCCGGGAACTGGAGGTTGTCTACCAGACCGGCTTTCGCGGCAATATCTTTATCGTCGACGACAACTTCATTGGAAACCGCCGACGCGTGAAGGACCTTCTCCGAGGTATGGCCGCCTGGCAAACGGAGCACAGGTATCCGTACCGAATCGCCACGGAGGCAAGTATCGATCTGGCCCATGATGACGAGCTGCTATCCCTGATGGTCTCGGCCGGCTTTAAGATGGTGTTTGTGGGTCTGGAGACTCCGGTGGAGGCGTCCCTGGCATCGGCGGGAAAGCAACAGAACCTGCGGCAGGACATGACCGAGGCGGTTCATCGCATGCAACGTGTGGGAATCGAGGTGACCGGGGGATTTATCGTGGGTTTTGATACCGATCCGGCCGATATCTTTGATCGTCAGATCACGTTTATCCAGGAACTGGGCATACCGACGGCGATGGTCGGCATGTTAATGGCACTACCGGGAACGCGCCTGTGGCAACGGCTTGTCACGGAGGACCGTATTCTGTCGCGCTCCAGTGGCGACAACACCCACCAGGGAGAGCTCAATTTTCGAACTCGCATGGATCGAAGTACCCTGGTCACCGGCTACCGGCGGGTTCTACAACAGACCTACTCCCCCCGCCACTATTTCGCCCGGGGGATCTCGCTTCTCCGGCGTCTGCCCCGTGCTCCGGCTACTCGCCGTCGGCTGCGGATCGGATGGCGAGAGGTGACCGCACTACTGCGCTCTCTCACGATTCAGGGGTCTTCACGATACGCCCTGTGGTATTGGTCCTTTGTTGTGCGTGCAATTGCCATTCGGCCCCGCATGTTCGAACACATCTTTAAGATTGCGATTCAGGGACACCACTTCTTCGTGATTACTGGAATGATGTTGCGACGACCTGCGGGACTCCCGCCTGGGGCGCACACAGCGGTCAGTAGCTCAATACATCGCGTGAACAGTGGCCTTCGGAGTGACTCAACGGTATCTTAGAAGGGAAGGAGGCACGCGTAGTGAACTCCGTCTCGTCCAGTGGCCCTCACCAATCGATCGCAATCGCCCCGCGTAACGTAACTTTCGGCACGGGTGAAAGAAGCTCCGATGACGCCGGCATCGTCCGTGCCGTGCTCGCGGGAGACTGTAACGAGTTTCAGACTCTGGTAGCGCGCTATCAATCGGGAGTAGCGGCGCTGGGAGCGCGAATTCTCCACTCCCCATCTGACCTGGCAGACTATGTGCAGGACGTGTTTCTCAAAGCGTTTGTCCATCTGGGGCAGTTTTCCGGAGCCGGCCGGTTCTACTCCTGGTTGACCCGTATCGCCTATACCACCGCGCTGAACCGCCTGAATCGGGCGCTCCCGGAAGTGTCCGTGGATCCGACAACGATTGACGAGCTCTGGGCCGGGGACGCCGTCGAGAGCCCGCAGCGTCTTGCCCTTCGCTCCTTGCTGGCCGAAACCGTTGCTCAGGCGGTCCGTGATCTCCCTCAGCACTACTCACGCGCGGTGGAGCTGTTCTTTTTATCGGATCTGCGCTACCGCGAAATCGCCGAGATAACCGGCCTCCCCGTGAATACGATCAAATCTCACGTGCATCGCGGACTTATCCTCCTCCACCGCAATCTCGTAGGTACGATCGCCGAAGACTTTCGGGATCTGTAGTCGCTGCTGCGGTTCGAACACGTTCTGTGTTGGTCTTTTTGAGTGGTGGCGGTATCTTATACGCCATGCTGGGTATGTGGAGATACAAGCGATTCAGAGTAGGTGCGCTGGTGCTCATGGCGGTAGGCCTGATCGGATGCGGCGGAACGACATATGACTACTACAACCCGCTGGACCCGGCCACGGCCGCGACGGTGGAGGACGTGCTGGCAGCGGCGCCGATGGACCCGGCCTTAGCCCAGGCGATAAGCGATTTCTGGGCAGGGACAATGAAAAACGAGGTCAACTACGTAGGCGCGGCTAACTATGGTGTCAGTAGCGTGGAGGGTATCGAGTTCTTTCCGGAGATCTGGGAGTTGGATTTGAGCCAAAATCCCTCTCTGGCCGGCGTGGACCTCTCCAATCTCGCCCGGCTCCCGCGCCTCACTTCGCTGGTCCTCAACGAGGTGATCGATCCCAACATCGAAAGCCTGAGCGGGATCTCGGCGACCTCGGTACAACTGGCCGAAAACAACATTATCTACCCCGATCTGGAAATACTGGCCGACCTGGGAGTGCGTGATGTGGCCTTGACGGGGCCGTCTCCTCCAAGTAGCTCGTTTTATACCGTGCAGGGGGCAACCGTATTCGAGGATGTGCGGGACTCGGGACTGGCCGCTACCCTGCAGGATCGCATCGGCCTGGAGTACTTTAGCTTCGTCGTAGCGACGGACTTCTCCGGCATGGAGGCGCTGGTTGGCACCAATAACATCGAACTCGGCTTCAATGAAATAACTGATCCCGGTCTGCTACAGCCGTTCTTCGCCAATTCGGCTACCGCCGGGATCCAGAGCGACCATGACCTGAGCCTATACGGAAATCCCCTCGATCCCGGGTTGCTTGACGGCCTCGGCCCGTATTTGCAGCAACTGGAATCGCTCAACTTGGGGGGACTCGCCCCTAACCCTAATGGGCCAGTAACTTCTATTACCACCGGAAACACCGGCGTGTCCGAGACGATTATCCGTCTGTCGGTGGCGGACAACCCCGACCTTACCGATATCGAGATCATCAACGGCCTGCCCAACCTGGAAGAGCTGATCGTGTCAAACTCCGGGGTGGATGACTTGGATCTGTTCTCTTCCGATCTGCCACGGCTGCGGGTCCTGGAAGCCAACAATCTCAGTGGTGGCGGTTCACTGTTTACCACGGTAACAGGCATTTCGGTCTACCAGGCGTTGGAGGTGGTGGAACTGCAAAACAACGCGGACCTCACCAGCGGCGTTGCGGAGCTGGCCGGATTACCCAATTTGAGAGAGGTATACCTGTCGGGATCATTGCTGGTTCCAGACGCGGACATTCAGTTGATTATCGACCAGAACCCGGACGTGTTTGTGGAGTATCCCGACGGAACTACCTATACCGGTGGCACCTAAGCGGTGAGTTCACCAACAACGTGGACAGGACAACTATGATGTAGATCAGACTCCCTCACTCGCTCCTGGAGCCGAGGATGGCAAGGTCTAACCGGAGCATCAGAGGTTGGATCACCAACGCCTGCAGTATAAGCGCATAGAGCACGTCCACGATCAAGGTTCCGCCGCCGGTGAGAAGCGCGGTGAGGGGATGAATACCGCTGGTCGGAAGGTCATGGATTATCGCGATCACACCGATGGAAACGAACAGCGCCACCGAAATGCCTACCATTCTGGAAAAGCCCCGGAGGACGTTCCTGGCGGCAGCTAACTCGTCGCTCCGCGTTTCCCCGGGCCTGACGGCGATTCGAAAGGCGGAAGCGAACCGCGAGGGCGACACGCCGATCATCACCAGCGCAGCCGGAACGACCACCACCGGAATTATCGCGTCAACAACCAGATACGGCTCCGGCCCGACACCACTGACCCACATCCCCAGGCCAAACGTCCCGATCGCGATCAATACCATGAGGGTTGCCATCGTTTGATTGTAGCACGGGTTCCGTGTCGAGGTTCGATGTGGTGTTGGGGAGATTATCCGTGAGGCAGGCGCTGCTTCCGGGATGCCGCCGCCGCGCGAAACACCTGTCTCACCGACATCACCGCCAGTAACGCCACCGCCGTAATCACCGCGAGCCATTTCAGAGTGGTCACCGGGCCCAGAGCCGCTGCCGCCCGAGACTCCGCGGGCACGGCGGACAGCACGGCGAGAATCAGGCCATTCTCCAGGTAGTCGCTGAGGCCCGCCGTGGCGGTTGCCGCAATACCAGCACGACGAAGAACTCGGCAGAACCCTCGGTTCGATCTGAAAGACCGGAATAACAATATCAGCAGGACGGTGTAGGCGATGGCGTAGCAGAAGTCCACCACCAGCATGGTGTGGTACGCGCGGATCTGCGCGGCGGTGAGGGATGAGACGGCGCGGTGGATCTCCTCCGCGGAGGCGTACCACATCGTGTCCAGCAGCGGGAAATCGGTGAGGGCGGACATGGCGGCAAACAGGACTACGGTCGCCGCAGACGAGATAATGATCAAGGTGATTCGGTGAGTCATCGAAGTACCGCCTGTGCCAGCAAAAAGCGGCGGACGGGAGTCGAACCCGCGTCTCCAGCTTGGGAAGCTGGGGTAATGCCGTTATACGACCGCCGCACACGACGTGTGTACCGGGTGAAGCATAGGCCAGGTGGCGCGGAGCCGTCAAGCAATGGGTGCCGGTCGACGCTGGGGCGGGGTAGACTAGACGTCAGTTGCGCAACGTGGCAGCACCGTCGTTTTCGTGTACAGTGACGCCATGACTCAGGAAGAATCGGATGCTCGTGATATACGGGTGGGAACGCTATCGGCGATCGGGGCGTTTTCCATGTGGGGCGTGCTACCCCTGTATTGGATTCAAATCAACATGGTTCCGCCGCTGGAGGTGCTCTGGCATCGCGTCTTTTGGGGCGCGGTGGTGGCCTGGCTTATCGTGTTCTACCGACGTCGACGTCAGCGGCGAATGACGCCGTTGGTATCGGCCCTGCCGGTGATCCCCGGGCGGCGGGTCGTAGGCTGGCTGGTTTTGAACGGCGTGCTGGTGGTGACCAATTG
>JAWOCO010000012.1:0-3033 GCA_046483765.1 Alkalispirochaeta sp.
CTGTTTCTGCTGCTTCCGGATCACTACGCGCTACTTTTCTGGATCATGTCCGTTGCCACCGCCGCCGTGGTCTTACAACGGCTCCTGTGGGCCCGGCGTGCCCTGCGCTGATTCAGCCGATTGTTCAACACTACCTGCACCTGGGAGTTTGTGAGCTGGTTGCCGTACCAGCGTCGGCGTCCGTGGACCCAAGTGCTCACTCCACAAATCCCGGCAAATACATTATGGGAAATTGCATATACATTAGTAGTGTAGTATTGTATGCGCATGAATACCAAAGGTTTTTTGATGGGTGTGATGCTGCTTACCGCCTCCGGATTGGCGGCAGCGCCACAGGCGGAACTCTGGCCGCGGTGGGAAGCCCACGATCCCGACTCCACCACCGAGATCGACCACAGCGCCTGGGGATCGTTCATGGATGAGTATTTGGTCATCAACCATCCCTCCGGGGTCAACCGCGTCCGCTACGGGGAAGTCTCCACGGCGGACCAACGCAGTCTCCAGAACTATTTAGATATGCTCCAATCCGTTCAGGTCTCCGATCTGAACCGCGACGAGCAGCTGGCGTACTGGATCAATCTCTACAACGCCGCCACGGTAGATCTGATTGTGGAGAACTACCCGTTGGATTCAATCCGCGATCTAGGAGAAGGGTTATTCAGCCAGGGCCCCTGGGATGACGCGATCCTGGTGGTTGAGGGCGAAGATCTCACGCTGAACGATGTGGAGCACCGAATCATTCGACCGATCTGGAAGGATGAGCGCATCCACTACGTGGTGAATTGCGCCAGCATTGGGTGTCCCAACCTATACCCCGAGCCGCTCACCGCTGATACGTATGAAGAGATCTTTGAACGCTCCGCCCGGGACTACACCACCCACGAGCGAGGGGTGAGTTTTTCGCGCAATCGCCTGGTGCTGTCGTCTATTTACGACTGGTACGTGGCGGACTTTGGCGATTCCCTGGAGGGGGTTGTGGCCCACCTCTCGGAGTACGTGGATTCCGACACCGCCCGCAGGTTGCAGAACTACGATGGCCGGGTGAACTACGAATATGACTGGGACCTGAACGAGCCGTGAAATTTATTGGAATCGCGGCGGTACTCCTCCTATGGTGGGGTATCACCGCCCTGGAGATCGTGCCGGAGCTCTTTGTCCCCACCCCGGCGAGCGTGTTTGAGGCGTTTCGGGAGATCAGCATCACCGGATATCGCGGGGGCACGCTGCTGGAGCACCTGTCCCGGAGCATGGCGCGCCTCTTGAGCGGCTTCGGACTGGCGGCACTCACGGCGATACCGCTGGGAATCGTCATGGGATTTCACAGCACGGTACGCAAAATCGTGGATCCCCTGATTCAGCTGTACCGGCCGTTGCCGCCGCTCGCCTATTACACCCTCCTCATCGTGTGGTTAGGAATCGGCGAAGGCTCCAAGATTGCCCTGCTCTATCTGGCGGCGGTGCCGCCGCTCCTGCTGAGCGCCATGGCGGGAGTCCGGTCACTGAGCAGACGGCGTATCGACAGCGCCATCGCGCTGGGGGCCTCACCGCGCCAACTCATGACGCACGTGATCTTTCCCTCCTGCCTGCCCGATATCTTCACCGGTCTCCGGGTGGGCATCGGCTTCGCCTATACCACTCTGGTATCGGCGGAAATCGTGGCGGCGTCGCAAGGGGTGGGATGGATGGTGCTTGATGCGAGCCGCTTTCTGCGGACCGACATCATCTTTGTGGGTATTATCGTCATGGCGGTTACCGGATGGATCTTGGACCGGAGCATCGGTTTGCTGGAACACCTGCTTGTGCCCTGGCACGGCCAGGGATAGTCGGGCAAGGATAGGAGGAACGCATGCAGCAGCCAATGAGACTGCACAAGATATCTGTAACACTGATAGTGGCGGTGGCGCTCATCACGGCGATCGCACCGGCAGCGCTCTTCGCCGGAGGCTCCCAGGAGGAGGATTCACTCAAGGAAGTGGTGATCGGATTCCAGGCGATTCCCAACGGCGAACTGGTGGCTAAAGCGCTCGAGCGCCATGAGGAGACGCTGGGTGTCCCGGTGCGGTGGGTGCAGTTTAACTCCGGCAGCGAGCTGAACACCGCAGTAGCCTCCGGCAGTGTCCACCTCGGCCTGGGAGGAAGCTCTACCACCGTGGCGGCGATCGCCCAGGGCGTCCCCGCCGATGTGATTTGGATTTACGATATCATCGGTGACAACGAGGCGCTGGTCGTGCGGGATGGCGCGGAAATCGAGTCCATGGAGGATCTCCGTGGGAAACGGGTGGCCGCCCCCTCCGGAGCCACCACCCATTACCATCTCCTGGTAGCGCTCGAGCTCTTCGGCATCGATCCGAACTCTCTGGAAATTATCGATCTCGCCCCAGCGGATATGCGCGCAGCGTGGCAGCGAGGCGATATCGACGCCGGATTTGTGTGGGAACCCACCCTTACCGCTCTCCTGGATCTGGGAGGAGAGGTGCTCATTTCCAGTCGTCAGATCGCGGAGGAGGGCTTTCTCACCGGAGACATCGGAATCGTGCACCAGGGATTCGCCGAGCGCCATCCACAGATCGTGACCGAGTATATTCGCAATCAGATGTGGGCGATCGATCTGATTCGTTCAGACCCGGACCGGGCCGCCACCGCGATCGCCGATGAGCTGAGCCTCAGCGACGAGGAGGCGCGCCGCCAGATGGATACCCTGGTGTTCCTCTCCGGCGAGGAGCAGTTGGGAAGCGCATATATGGGCACCTCTGAGTCAGCGGGAAGCCTGGCGGACGTCTTTTACGAGACGGCGCTGTTCCTGGAACAGCAGGACACGATCAGGGAAGTCCCCGACCGGCAGGAGTTTCGCGATGCGATCAAACCGCGCTATGTGGAGGCGGTGCTTGCCGACTGATCCTGAAGTACCGACCCCGGCGGTTCCCGAGCTGGAGCTTCGGGAGGTCTCGTTTTCCTACCACACCGCCACCGGTGAAGTTCCGGCGGTGGAAAACCTCTCCTTTACCGTCCGCCGGGGGCAGTTCCTCAGCGTGG
>JAWOCO010000024.1:0-2697 GCA_046483765.1 Alkalispirochaeta sp.
AGGCGTCGGTGATCGTGGCGCTGGACGAGACCGGGCACATCGTGTTCCCCACCGCGCAGGATCACAAGCAGATCGGTGAGGGCGGCGTGGGTGCCAACACCGGAGGCATGGGCGCGGTGGCCCCGAACCCCGCGATCACCCCGGAGCTCTGGCACCGGATCGACGCCGAGGTCGTGCAGCCCAGCGTGGCGGCGTTGCAGCGCACCGACGGGATCTTCCGCGGCTTTCTGTTTATCGGTCTGATGATCGACGGTGATGTCCCGCGCGTGCTGGAGTACAACGTCCGGTTTGGCGACCCCGAGGCGCAGGCGATCCTCCCGCTGGTGGCAGGCGACTTCGGCCTGCTCATGCAGGGACTCTCCCAGGGCCGACTCACCGAGGCGGTGGGGGAGAGCGGCTTCTCGGTCAAGCCGGGAGCGAGCTGCACCGTGGTCGCAGCGGCCGGTGGCTATCCCGGTCCCTATTCCAAAGGCACCAAGATCGAACTGACGGTTCTGCCGGAGCCCAGTGATCTCACCGGAACAACCCACATCTTCACCGCCGGGGTGGCCGCCGCCGCGGGCCATAGTGCGGGGGCCGCTGGTGACGGGGGCCTGCCCGATGGCGCGAGCCCGGGATCCACGCCAGGACCCACGCCGGAAGCCGGCCCGCGCGCGGGGCTGGTTACCGCCGGCGGCCGGGTGCTGGCCGTCGGTGGGGTGGGTGACACGCTGGAGCAGGCGCGGCGACGTGCCTACGGGCGGCTGCAGCTCGTGCATTTTGACGGGATGCGCATTCGCCGAGATATCGGCGGGGCGCCGGTGCTCTCTTCGGTGATCGAGGAGAGCGACGTACTCATGCTGCAGACGCGCAAACGCGGGGGGCTCGTGCCGGTGGTGGTGCAGGAGCGCGCCGGTGGCGACGTGCTTATGGTGGGCTACGCCAACGACCGGGCGCTGCGGGAAACGCAACGATCCGGCTATGCCGCCTTCTGGAGTACCTCCCGCAACACCCTCTGGACGAAAGGCGAGACCAGTGGCGACCGCCTGCACGTTGAGGAGATTCGCATCGACTGCGACCAGGATGCGATTCTGTATATCGTCTCTCTGGAGGGCTCCGGAGTGTGTCATACCCGCACTACCGAGGGGCGAGCGCGGCGGCGCTGCTTCTATCGTCGTCTTCAGGACGACGGTACCCTCACCAACGACGAAGGGTAGTTCCCTTGGTGAGATCTTGAATTGGCAATGTCCTCAGTCGGTGATCCCCCGAAATCGGCGGGCCCTCGGTCGGCGAGATGGCCCGCTATTCAAAATCGGTCGTGTGACCGATTATTCGCAACTTCAAGATCTGTGCGGTAAACTTGAGGCATGGCCGACGCCCTCTTTGCTGCTCTACTCTCCTTATCTATTCTGATCCAGGTGACTGCCGCGGTCTTCGCGATCGTCAACGTGAGATATACTCCTCGCAAGGCGCCGTGGGTGTGTGTCGCCACCGCCATCGTGCTCATGGCGGTACGGCGGATTATCACCCTCTCGGGAATGGTGGCAACCTGGGAATCACCGCGAAACTTGGAGTGGGGAGCGGAACTCACCGCCTTAGTGATTTCGGTCTTGATGGTCTCCGGCATGTTTCTCTTACATCAGGCGCTGCGGGATATTGCCGGCCGGATGCATGAACAGCAGCAGGTATTCCGGGAGAGCCTGCACACCAGCAAGAACAATTTTCAGTCCCTGGCTAGCCTGCTTCACACCCAGGCGAGTTTCGCCACCAACGAGCGACAGCGCTCTTTTGCCACTGAGATCGAACAGAAAGTCAGTGCTTACGCGATCCTGCAGCAGCAATTGTTCGAGAATGACCATCACGTAGATATTAGCCGGTATCTGGAGGAACTGAGCGCCACCGTGGAAGGCGCCTACGCGGTGCCCGGGCATCACACTCCCATCGTCCGAAACCTCACATCATTTCCTGCAACCCCGAAAGAAACGCTCTACGCCGGACTGCTGGTGAGTGAGGCCTTGATCAACGCCTACAAATACGCGGACACCGGCCAGGGCGCATCTCCTGTGGCAATCACCGTTTCCGCGGGGCCTATCGAGAATAGTTCCCGACGAGTGGTGGAAGTCCGGGATACCGGACCGGGATTTCCCGCAGACGTCCTTTCCGGTGACCAGGGTGGATTCGGCACCACCTTCCTCCGGAGCCTCTCCGGCGCCCAGTGGGAAGTGACGCTCTTCAACGAAAACG
Source organism: Alkalispirochaeta sp. (assembly GCA_046483765.1). GTDB lineage: Bacteria > Spirochaetota > Spirochaetia > DSM-27196 > Alkalispirochaetaceae > Alkalispirochaeta. The sequence continues at coordinate 2,224 of JAWOCO010000024.1, forward strand.
GCGCGGTAGTCCGCGCGATTTTCTGAGTATACCTTCGGGTGTATACATAACCCTGTTTCAAAAAGCAGCATAGCTCACGGCCCTGTAGAGAGATATGAGGCCGAAGGGCGCTGAGCGTGCATTTCGGTCAATCTATCGCTCTTCAGGAGGCTCCCCTATGCCCATCCCCACCCACTGCCCCAACCCTAACTGCCGCTCACACACCGACCCCCACCCCGGCTGGTTCCGCCCCTTCGGCTCCTATCCAACCCAGGCCCACGGCCAGGTGCCGCGCTTTCGCTGCCGCACCTGCGGCACCACCTGCAGCACCCAGACCGAATCGATGCACTATGCCGCCAAACGCCACCTGCCGCTGAAGGCGATCGTGGACTCGCTCTTGGAAGGTGCCTCGCAGCGGGAGATCTCCCGGCGTTATGGAGTCTCCCCCATGACCATTCACAACGCGATAATTCGCCTCGGTCGCCAGGCGATCGC
>JAWOCO010000059.1:0-6067 GCA_046483765.1 Alkalispirochaeta sp.
GGTGTGCCCTAACTCCGCCATGAGCGTGGCAACTGCCACCATTTCGTCCGCCCGAGCAGCCGAGCGGGCGGCACGCATCGCCACGGTGAGGCCGGACCGGGAATCTCCGGCGAGCACCAGCGCCTCGGCGTGGGCCACGTCCAGCTCGCGCGGTTGCGTGGCTTCTACGTCGGCGGGCTCGGGAGGCGCTGCCGCCGGGGCAGACTGCCTTTCGGAGGCCTCCGCAGCCACCAACGGCAGTCCCGCGCGCACCCGGCCCACCATACCGGTGTAGCCGATCGCCGAGAGGTTTTCCACCGCTTCGGTGAGCTCATTCTGCCAGTCAGCTCGCTCCCGCTCATCGGTAGGCATCAGCCCCGCGTCGGCAGCATGCAGCAGGATGAAGAGGACCCGATTGCGGGCAATCCGCGCGTCCTCAGGAATCCGCGGCAGCAGCAGCGCCAGCTCCCGCCAGGAGCGATCCTGCACCATCCGCGGAAGAAGACGATCGGCGGCAGTGGCATAGGCATCCGGAAAGGATCCGGTTCCGGCGGTGTACTGTAATCGCTGTAGATCGTTGATGACCTGGTCCAGGGAGCGTTCCCGATCAACGCTGAATGTAACCAGTCGTCCGGCGATCCGCTGCCGCATCTCCTCGCTGTCAGCATGTTCCGCAGCGCGGATCAACCGGTCGATCACCTCAGCGGTACCGGCGCGGCTGCTCACCGCCGCCTCGGCGTCGATCAGGTCTACTACCGATAGAAGATCACGAAACTGTGCTTCGCCGGAGCGCTCAGCCACTTCCGATCTGATCCGCGCTATCCACGAGCGGGTAGAAGGATCGCTGTAGTCGCGGACCATGGCGTCCAGCGAGTCCCACACACCGAGCTCCGCCAGAGCCTCCCGCCGTGGCCACGGGGCGCGCTCCCCCACGGTGGCTCGCGCTTCCTCGAGCAGCGCCTCCGGCTCGATCATCGTCATCAGGCGCAGCGCTTCCCGCGATTCCCCCCGTTCCTGACGGTACATGGACTCCATGAGCAGTCTGACTACGGGCGAAAACGAGTTAGCGGAATTGTTACGATAGAACAGATACAGAAACAGACGTTCATGGATAGCCTGCCCCGACTCCCCGATGAACGCGTGACGAAACGCCGCCTCCGGTTGCTCCCCAGTCTCCCAGGCGCTCACCGCCCGCCAGAGTGCCACTTCCCCGGAAAGATCCGTCACGGAGACCCGCTCCCCCGCCGCGAGCTCCTGCGTTGCAGGCAGACGATCGACGAGCTCCAGCAGTGCGGAATACTCCTCACGACGGTACATCGCCGTTCCCAGCGCCATCCATCCGTCGCGAAACTCCGGGAGCAGGTCCACCGCATGCTGTGCATGCCCCTGCGCGCTGGGGAGATCATCCCGACGGGTGCTCAATACCGCCAGACGAACAGCACTGAGTCCCGCCCACCGCGATACCCCGGCGGTCACCTCCGCCTGGTACACCAGCCGTGCCGCAGCATCCCGGCCACGGCGCTCCAGGGCGCGTCCCAAAATGTAGGGTCCGTCCGGCCGCCGCGTGCGGAGCGCCTCCACCGAACCGTCGGAGGGATCGATATCGTCGAGACTGCGATGATCACCGGTGGTGATTGCGGAGAATAGATCGTCCGGTGGTGCTACAGGTGCGGAGTCAGGCGCACTGCAGGATGCGAAGACCAGGAGGACCCCGGTCACCAGCAGCAGGGGAAGAGGATGTTTCATGCAGCTCCGATAGTTTCAGGCGCCTCGCCGAGAACGGCGGCGGGGCCACACCATGAACGGAATGATCGCCGCCGCCCGCAGTTCCGGCAGCGGGTCGGTCTGCAGCCAGCGAAAGATGAGGAAGGCACCCACGAAGGCCGCACTGACCCCCAGCAGCAGAATTGCCGCCAGTATGAGCGAACTAAACGGTCGTGGAGCGGGCTCCAGCTCACCGTCCTCTTGGAGATCCTCCTCATCGTCTCCGCCGGCCGGCACGTCACCGATGCCGTAGTCCAGCGGCTCATCAGACAGGGGCTCATCCGTAAAGGGTTCGTCGGAGAACGCCTCGGCAGCAAACGGCGCATCAGCAAACGGTTCGTCAGCGGAAGCGGGATCCGGTTCACCAGCCTCCCCTACCGCATCGTCGATCGCATCATCAATCGCTTCGTCAAAATCGGGGAGTCCGATCTCTTCCAGAGAGTTGACCCCGGCGATATCTCCGAAGGACTCGTCCTCATCTTCATCGGGCAGCGAAAAGGACTCAGCACTGGTGAGGGTGTCGAGATTGACCGCCAGACTTTGGTACTGCGCGCCGGCGGCGTCGCTGATCCGGGCCTCAACGTTGCGGTCATCATCCAGGCTCACCACCAGTTCCAGCTCGGTGACGCCCTCAGCGGGGAGATCCTCGAGCACCAGGCAGCCCACGTACTGGTGCGTCTGTTCATCCTGGCGCAGCAAATCTATTTGCGCGCTGGTCTGTCCGTCACGGGCCGCGGTCAGAACCAAGCGTTTCTTCTGTCGAGTTTCATCTTCAAGGATCGGATAGAACGATCCGTCGGCGAGTTTAATCCCTATACGGGCCACAGTTTCGCTCCTTTTTTGACGCTATTTATTTATCGACCATTTGTCAACGTCGTTGACACCGGGTGGGGGCTCTCTGATAATGGGTTCGATGCCGTTTCCTGTCATTGCTGCACTACTGGCTATCACTATCATCATTCTCATCTCCGTGTATTTTTCCACAGTGGGAAAACGGTCCTCAAAATCCAAGGGCTCAACCAAGAAAAAAGATCGTAACACGCTCCTCCGCGAGGCGAACAAGCGGCTCGCCTCCAACCCCCGCGATCACAACGCCCTGAAAACGATCGCCGATCTGTACTACGACGAGGAGACGTGGGACAAGGCGATGAAAACCTACGGAATTCTCATGAATCTGGCCCCTTCCAACTCGGAGATTGAAGAGTGGGAGGTGACCGCTCGGTATGGCCTATCCGCGTTGAAACTCAAGAACATCGAAGAAGCGTACAAGGCGCTCATGATGGCGCGGACGATCAAGGAAGATTCCTTTGAGATCAATCACAACCTGGGATACTTGGAGTACCGTCGGGGCAATCTCGAAAAGGCGGTACAGCTGCTGCGCCACGCAGAGGACGCCCAACCGGAAGACGTTGCCACCCGGCGCTATCTCGGTCGAGCGCTCCACAAATTGCAACATTACCGCGACGCCGTTCGCCACTTGAAGCAGGTGGTGGACGCGGATCCGGAGGACAAGGAGTCGCTGTTCTTTCTGGCCCAGAGTTATCAGGAACTGGGCCAGAACGAGCAGGCGCTGACCCTCTTTACTCACCTGCGTCCCGATCCCACGATGGGGCCCCACGCCGCACTCTTTGCCGGTACGATCCGCATGGGAAAACGGGAAGTGGAGCAAGCCTCCCAGGACTTCGAGCTGGGACTGCGCCACGAGAAGATTCGTGACGATGTGGCGCTGGAACTCCGCTACCGCCTGGCGGCGGCGTACATGAAGCAGCAGGAGATCGGAAAAGCGTTAAATCAGCTGGCCGAAATCCACCGCGTGAATCCGGGCTACAAGGATGTGGCCGCCCAGATCGCCCGCAACAAGGAACTACACAGTAACCACCACCTGAAGACCTACCTAATTTCGCCGAGCGCCGAGTTTGTCACGCTTTGTCGCAGAATGGTGATGACGTTCTATAAGAACGCCAAGGTGAAGGTAGTGGACGTGCAGGTTCAGAAGAATGAATACACCGACATCCTCACCGAGGTGGAAACCGCCAAGTGGGAGGATGTCATTCTCTTTCGCTTTATCCGCGGCACGGGTCAGGTGGGAGAGTTGGTAGTACGCGAGCTGAACTCCCGTCTCAAGGAAACCCGCGCCGGCCGCGGTTTCTGCATTACCGCCGGCTCCTTCTCTGAATCAGCCGGGCACTTCGTTGAGGCGCGGCTGATCGACCTCCTCGACAAAGAAGAGCTGCTCAAGATCTTCCAGCGCCTCGATTAGAGGATGGACCGGCAGCGCGCTACTCCGGGCGCTCGGCCACCACCACACAGTCGATCTGTTCAGCTCCCGTGCCGGCTGCTTCTCCGTGATCCACCTCGTAACGGCTTTGCTCTTCCCGAACGATATGTACCGCCTTCCCGGAGATTTCTCGCAGCAGGGCAGTTATCTGTCCCGGAACGTACAGCACGTCCGGATGCTGCGGCCCGCCGGTGCCGTGCTCCAGGTTGGTCAGATCGTGTCCAACGATGGCCATTCTGCCGCCGGGGGCCACGGCACTCCAGGCCGAGCGGATTACGGTCTCCATTTCCGACCAGGGAAGATGCAAATAGCAGATACACACCAGGTCATACGGCGCGCCCTGAGGCTGCCAGGTGAGGAGGTCCGCCACTTGCCAGGTGATGGTCAGGCCTGCTTCCTCAGCCACGCGGCGGCCATAGGCGATGCCCTCCTCCGCGAAATCAACCGCGGTTACGTCCCATCCGTGGCGGGCGAGGTAGCGCGCGTTGCGCCCGGTGCCGCAGGCCAGGTCCACGGCACGGCGGGCGGTGGAGCCACTACCGGCGGCGGTAGGCGACGCGTCACCGGCAGGACGAGTACCGGCGGCGCGGGTAGCGTCAGGGGCTGCCGCACCACTACCGGCGGCGCGGGCGCCTTCACTCCCGTCGCCAGGGGCGGCGGCGTCAGCGGCGATGGCCTCAGCGGCCGCCACCACCACGGGACACGGTTCATCGGGCCACGTCGCCGCATCAGTGGCATAGCGTTCGTTCCAGCGTTGACGTTTCATCGCTGCCACGGTACCACACCCCTCACCGGGTGTCTTCCGCCGTGTACCACGTCAGCACGGAACGTTCCGCGGTGTCACCGGGAACGGCAACGGAGTGAATCTCGCCGCCGTCCGCGTGGGGTGACGCGTGGAGAAGGTGGAGTTCCGCCTGCGTCTGTTCGGTTTTGCCCTTGAGGGCGCACACCGGCGCAGCCGGGCCGAAGACGCGGGCCAGTTGCATGAGGAGCTCCTCGCTGGTCTGGTGGTAGGCGCGAAAGACTACCGCCGCATCGCTCAGGGGGTTGGGTTCGCGCGTGGGCAGGTGAGCGGTATCAACCTCCAGCGCCCGAATGTTCGCTACCGGGGCATCGCCGCCGGCGCGCCGCAGACCGGGGAGCACGCCTAAGAGAAACGCGACGCGTTTGCTGCGCCGCTCCACCAGGACCACTTCGTCCAAAATACCGGGACGCGCGTGGGACAGCACGGAGGCCAACGGGATTCCCGGCAGACCGGCACCACTACCCAGATCGAACAATCGACGGCGACCGGATGTCTCCAGCAGATCCGCCACGATCCGCCACGGCGCGATACTGTCGAGAATATGCCGGCGCAGCAACCGCTGGGGGTCGGCGGCGTCCTCCCGACTGATCAGACCGAAGCGATCGTTCCCACGGTAGAGTTCGTCCACATAGCGCGCCATCACCGGAGCAATGTGCTCGGCCACCGGCCGCTCGATAGAGAGATGGACCAGCTCATCGGTGATCATGTCGTGTGATAGCATCGAACGAGTTCCTTTCCGGCAGTGCCGTCGCCTGGATGGCTTACTTGCCCTCACCGGTCGACGGCGATAGCTTTGCCACTATGAATAGTACGGACAACGCGTTGACGATAGTGGTTACCGGGGCATCAGGATACCTGGGAAGCTGGATTGTGAAAACGGCTCTGGACGCGGGCCACACGGTGCGCGGCACGGTGCGTGATCCTCAGAATGAGGACAAGACGGCCCATCTGCGCGAACTGGACCACCAGGATCGCCTCACTTTGCACCAGGCTGATCTGCTTACGCCGGGAGCGTTTAGCGCGGTGGTGGACGGGGCGGATGTGGTGATTCACAGCGCCTCGCCCTTCGCCCGGGACAATATCACTGATCCGCAATCTCAGCTGATCCGGCCGGCGGTGGACGGTACCCGTAACGTGTTAGCTGCGGTGGAACAGTCGGATACGGTGCGCCGGGTGGTGCTCACCTCCAGCGTAGCGGCGATCATGGGGGATGCCCGGGATGCCGGCGAGTACCCGGAACG
>JAWOCO010000227.1:0-7597 GCA_046483765.1 Alkalispirochaeta sp.
ATTTCCGCGTTTGAACTGGCGGCGGAAACACCGGGCATCGCCGGGGTAGAGCTGGACGTGCAGATCGCCCGGGACGGTGAGGTGGTGGTGGCCCACGACGGAGATCTGCAGCGCCTGGCCGGCGACCCCCGGAGGATCGTGGAGGTCCCCAGCGCGGAACTGGCCACGGTGCCGCTGCACGGCACCGACCGCTATGGGCAGGAGCTCACCACGGTGGGGGTTCCGACCCTGAACACGGTTATCGATACCCTGCCCTCGTGGATGAAGATCGACATCGAGCTGAAGTCTTACGCGGATACGCCCCGGGATGCGCCGGAACGGGTGGCGCGGCTTTTGGCGGACCGGGGGGGCGCCCGGCCTGCCGAGCGGGAGGGAGCAGACCGGAGGGTGCGGGTAAGCCCGGCGGATGGACGGCCACCGGCGGAGCGCGCAGACCCGGGAGATGCCCGGCCTGCAGACCACGACTTAGCGGAGCGGGTGGTGCCGGCGGGAGCCCCGCCGCTGGCGGAGCGGGCGGCCAACCGACCACCGACGGAGCTGCCGTTGACAGAACGAATCATAGTCTCCTCCTTTGATCCACGGCTGATACGGCGCTTCCGCCGGGAAATGCGGAGGCTGCACCGCGCGGGGGCAATGTCCGCCGCACCACCAGCTACGGCGCCCGCCACGCCTGCGGTACCACCCTCCGCACCACCCTCCGCACCACCAGCTACAGCGCCCGCCACGCCTGCGGTACCACCCGCGGCACCACCTGCCGCCACGCTCATTCCCACGGCGGTGATCTACTCGGAGGACCAGGAGGTGCCGTGGTTCTTGCGGGCCGGGCTGGGAGTCCTGTTCACCGGCAGTGAGATCGCCAAGCCCAGCTGGCGCACGGTGCTTGGCGGTGGGCGTTTGGGCTTGCTGGGACGAAAGCGCCCGCAGGAACGAGCGGGGCACCCAGATAGCCGGCGGCGGGTTGACCGCCCCCATCGTCCCGCAGGCTGGTCACGGGTACCTCTGTACGTGTGGACGGTAAACGAGGAAGAAGTCCTGCGGGATCTGATGCACCGCGGGGTGGCCGGCGTGATCGGTGACGATCCCGAAGAACTGGTGGCGTGGGCTACGGCAATCGCGGAACGATCTGCCGCACCAGACGGCGACCGGCGGCCTGGAACGCGGTCCGAATAGCGGAGCGGGCGTCACTTCCGGAGATGCGCTCCTGAAAGGAGACGCGTGCCAGCACCTCGTCGCGGCGCAGATCAAACGCCCCCGCTTGCACCTCCACCACCACGGTGAAGCCGTCTTCCTCGCTGAACTCGAGAATGTGGGCGTCGCCCACGATCACCCGCTCGGTTCGCGAGAGCACGTCGAAGGGAAGGAGATCATAGAGGTCTGCCACGGAGATCGATTCCGCCTCCGCCAACCGTCGACGGGCCGCGCTGGAAAGCTCGACTTCACGAATCCGAAAATCGGTATCCATGAACTCCTGCGCCATACCCCGCATCGTATCCGCTGAGTCTATAGGATTTCCGGCGATGTCCCGATCCAGCACAATCATCGCGGTGGGTATAGAAGATGCCTGCGAGGTGACCTGCACCGCGGCTCGCACCCGCAAGCGCTCGCCGATAGAGGCCAGGAGATCTTGCACTTCGGCGCTCTCAAGCTGCGCCTCCCACCGATCTACCAGGTCCCCCAGCCACAGCGGTTCCACATCAATTCTGGTGGTTCCGGCTAAGGCTGGGGTGGCCACCGGAATCTGCGCAGTTCCGTCTTGGTCAGTAGCAACCTGGGTCTGTGAGGTCGTTCGTCGCCCATCCACCACAGGACCGCGAGTCTCAACTCTCAGGGGTACATCACTGAGCGGCTCACCATCGTTCTCATTCCGCACGGTAACTGTGAAGCCGTCGGAAAGGGATTCTCCCAACGCTACGTTTCGTCGGGGCGGCTCTACCGTAATGCTCACCTCCTCCGCACGGCGGCGAATTTCATCAAGCTGCTCGCGACGCTCAGCGCCGGCTTCGGGAATTGACTCAGCCAGTAACGCCCGCACCGCCGCCAGGGGAGATGTTAACTCCACGTCCTGCAGAGATCGCTCAACCGGCTCCAGGCTGGCTTCGCTGGGAACACCCAGCGAAGCCACTTCGTAGATCTCGGTGAGATCGCGGTTTCTCTCCTCCGGGAGATACTCATACAACAGATACTGTTCTATTCCACCTTGCGCGTCACGCCGGCGAAAGTGATCCGCGGGCTCCGCGGTCTCCAATCGGCGCGCCGCCTGTGCCTCTATAGCCGCACCGACGTCCCGGGTCACGGCGATTCCCTGAGCCTCCAGATCCCGCACCAGAGTTTGAGAGATTTGAGCGGCGGCATCTTCTCGGGCTCGTTGGCGCGCCTGATCTGCATCATCGCCTCGCCCGTACGCCACGAACTGGCGTTCGGAGCGGGCGTCACTTGAATCGATCCAGGGTGGCGGAGGTTCCGTCGGTGTCACGCACCCCCAAAACACAACTATCGCGAGAGATACTATCAATGATCTGGAACACAGCCGTACGTCAACGTTTTTCATTTAAGTATTGCCATTATAGACAATTCTGATAGTTCCCGTAAGGGGATCAACGGTGTATTGGTGGTGGAGCAGCCGTGCGTATCGGGCCAAGTACGTGGCAAGCCGAGGTGGGATCTCAAAGATCGGAAGTAGCCCCTGAGCCTCTTGCGGCCGCGCGCTTTCAACACGATACGGCAGGCCGCTCCGCTCAACCTCCGCGATCCATGCATCGTCCAGGAACGCGAGCGCCTGATCGTAGACCTCCGGTGGGATCGCCCTGAGGGAGCGCAGCAGAGCATCGGAGGAGGAAACCTGACTGAGCCGATAGGGCCCGTGGATTTGCGTATCAGCGATGAGTCGCTTCCCTGGTCCGGTGCGGTAGGTGAGCTGCAGGACGCTACGCACGTAGGAGTGCTCCCGGGAGGGAGTACTCTCACCGGAGATCTCCACTTCGAGCACCGCCACGGGCTCGGCGGCACCTGCCGGGATCGCCGATAGCCCGGGGGAGATTCCGGCAGTGCGGAGACCGGTACTCACGTAGCGCACGGCGGTAGCCGCGCCGTCTACGGACCGATCCACGGAGAAGTCGACCCCGAGCGGTCCGGCAGAGCGCGTTCCATAGTACTTCGCAATACGAGCCATCTGCTCGGGTGTTGCCCGGTGGGGTGGCGGTGGGGCGACTCGCGGTGGACGGTCATCCTCCGGAAAAGAAAGCTCGGGAAGCGATTCCGTGATCCGCGGAAGATCGTCGGCGCGGTCGGTATCCTCGGTACTCTCCCGCGGGGATTCCTCCGGCTCAGGGCGAGCCTCCGGTTGCTCATCCTCGGGGGGAGACGTGTCCTCGGGGGGGGCATCAGCGGGAGGTCTCTCCGATGGCTTCTCGTGAGGTGTCCGGCGGCCGGGTCCTGCGTCTGGTTCGTCCCTAGGAGGGGAGGGAGCCGGAGAGATACACCCGGCCAGAACAACGAGAGATCCCGTGAGGAGTACGTATAGAAAGAACTCTCTTAGCGAGCCCACCGTCCGACCCATATCGGATACTCAGCGTCTCGCGCTTCCGGGACAACCATCACCTCGCCGGCCTCAAACGATTCCGGCAGATACACCGAGATAAACTCGCCCTGGTCATCCTGGTTCAACCGGAGACTACTCGCGGGGGCCCTGCCGTCCGCGGCGCTCGCGCGATGCAGTTCAAGACGCTGGAGCGAAAACAGATCAGAGGGGGAACCGGAGATCTCAACTCGGGATAACTGCTCTTCCGGCGCGGCGGCGGAGGTGAGTTCGATGAAAGTACCACGACGGGTAAGTCGTACGGACTCCCGCGATTCGTCGCCGCTCTCAAAGACAAGCGCTCCGGCATCGGGGAGTAGCGCGGTCACTCGCTGCGGGTCGTCAGCGCTGATTGAAAGCGACTCCCCGGGGTATGGATAGTCCTCCGAAGCAGCCGGCGCGTTGCCCCATCCAGCGGGGGATGCGCTGGCCCAGCCGCCCAGGTTTTCGTTGAATGACTGAAAAAACTGGTGAGCGGCGCGATCAGCACGCTCCTGTTGCAGCTCCGCTTCCGTTACGGCACGTACGATAACTCGGTCGAGAAACATCTCCCGATCGCCCTGGCCCTCAACGGTCACCGACAGATCCTGAGAAGCGTGCCCGACCTCCATCGGCGCGATCCCATCGGCACCATTCATTGCCGGCTCGAGAAAGATATCGCCATCCCCGTAGCGCACCAGCATGCGCAGCGTCACCAGCTCCCGATCGTGCGGCGCGTCTGCCAGCACCGCCGGCGCTGAGCCCGGTGAAGAAAGCAGGAAGGATCCCCTTTCGAGGGAAATCGATACCCCCTCACCCACGTCGTCGGCCCCGGCAAAAGAGATGACCGGACCGTCGGTAAAGCTATCGGAAGAACCGGTGGCCGACACGCGGAGTTCCACCAGGTGGGCCACGTCGGAGCCGGCGGGTACCGGAAGCGGAGCGGAAACGGTCCCGGAGGAGGTCACCCGAACCCCCAGCGCACCGGAAACCATGTCGAGATACACATCTCCCGCAACGGCGGCTTCCAGTGTCTCATCTCCGGAATCGGTCCATGCCTGCCGGGTGCCGTCAAAAGAGAAGAATCGCAGTACGGTGCCGTCACGGCGCTGCGAAAGATCGGGAGGGCTTGGCTGCAGTTCTTCACGGACCACTACGTCGCTATCGGCGGTGATCGTTGTGGACCCGTCGATCACGGTGCCTTCTTCCACGCCCCAGGGATACACCTCGAGAAACACGCGGTATGCGCCGGAACTGCGCCCGGCTCCGTCCAGGATCGCCCGATCCAGGCCATCCTCCAGGTACCCTTCGGCAGCAACTTCTCCGTCAAAGATCCACCGCATATAGGGCCGCGTGCTCGTACTGTAGTCGAGTTCCGCCACCGCCAGGGCCTGCATCTCACGGCGGATTGTGGTGGGATGAATCGTGACGCTCTCGATCCGGGGAGGAATATCAGTCACAAAGACCTGACGCCGATCTGAGACGAGGATTTGATCGTTAATCCACGCCTCGGTGACCAGCACGTAAACCCCCTCCGGAGGCTCAGAAAACTTCACCGCAGGCAAAAACGGTTCCGCCAGTTGCGCCTGATCGAACTCGGCACTATCGTGGACGGTGCCTTCCGTGTCCCGCAACTCCACCCGCATGGACGTGGCCCGAGAAGACTCGTCTGTGGGGTACTCGATCTGCACCTCCAGCACACCGTCTTCGGTCATCATGGCCCCGGCTTGCACGGTGGACAGTTCTGGTTCCTCCTGCTCGTCCAGGGAGGAAAAGAGATCGACGTTTTCGCTACAGGCAGCGAGAAACAGGATTCCTGAGACCAGGATCCCTCCGCGCCACCACCCCGACGCCTTCATATAGCTAATATACTACGGGATCAGGGCTACGCCCATGGGGATTTTCCCCGACGTCGCAGGCGAATTTCATCGATAACGGCGTTTTCCGGGGCATCCAGCAGGGAACCCACCGCCTGAGCTACGTCCATCGGCTGGATCAGGTCCGACGTATCGATGTCTGGACGCATCCGGCGCACCATGTCAGTTGCAACACCGCCGGGAAGAATCGTCTGCACGATAATTCCTTCCGGATGCAGTTCTTTGGCCAGGACCTTAGTAAACCCGTACAGGGCGTGCTTGCTTGCGGTATAGGCACCCTGGTGGGAATAGGCTGCGGTACTCACCACGGATCCGATCACGATTACGCGTCCCGTAGCAGCACGGAGGCGGGGGAGCAGCGATTTCGCCAAGAGGAACGGGGAGCGCACGTTCAGGTTGAACATCCGGTCCCAATCCTCCAGGGAGGTCTCTTCGATTGCGGCTGCCTGGGCGGTGCCGGCGTTTACAACCAGCAGATCGAGGCGATCCGTGGCCAGGGAATCCGCCAGGGTACGAATGATCTGCGGATCACTGAGGTCACCGGGATAGGTGACGTGAGGACCACCCTGCGCCTCCTCGGCTACCGTCTCCAGCTCCGCGGCGGTGCGGCTGGTAAGGTGCAGACGATAGCTTCGGCGACCCAGTTCGAGCGCGATCTCTCGTCCGATACCACGAGTGGCCCCAGTGACGAGGGCGTGGCGCAGCGGAGTCATCGATTCTCGGGGTGGAGCTCGGGCAGCGGCGTATCGCCGGAGACCTCTTCACTCCACAAGCGCAGCAGATTGAGGATCGTTTCCGCGGCGCGCACCATCGCCCGCACCGGTATCCATTCGTAGGGCCCGTGAAAGTTAAGCCCCCCGGCAAAGATATTGGGCGTGGGCATGCCCATCTCCGTGAGTCGGGCGCCGTCGGTGCCACCCCGAATCGGTTCCAGCACCGGCGTCACCCCCGCATCCTCAACCGCCCGGGTGAGCAAGTCCAGGACGAACGGAAACTTCTGGATCTCATCGCGCATGTTCAGGTATTGCTTGCGAGAGGTCACGGTCACCGTGGCACGGGGATAGGCTCTTTCCAGGGCCACCCCGAGTTGCTCGAGCATGGCGATGCGTCGCTTCACTTCCGCCTCTTCAAAATCACGGATAATGAAATCGATAGTGGCCGTACCGTAGTCGCCGCGGATCTCTACGGGGCAGTAGAACCCGTCCCGGCCGTCGGTGGTTTCGGGACTCTCGGTCTGCGGGACCATGCTCAAGAACCGCCCCGCCAGGGCAACGGCGTTGACCATTTTGCCCCGAGCACTTCCGGGATGGATCACGTAGCCCTGAATTTCTACCGTCACGGCGTAGGCGCTGAAGCATTCGGCCTCGATACTCCCCTCTTTACCTCCATCCAGCGTATATCCGAACCGGGAGTGCAGCTCCAAGAGCGGGAGTTTATCTACCCCCTGGCCGATCTCTTCATCCGGCGTGAAGATGATTTCAACCTCCGGATGGGGAATATCCGGATGGGACATGAGGAGCTGCGCCACAGTCATGATCTCGGCTACGCCGGCCTTGTCGTCGGCCCCCAGCAAGGTAGTCCCATCGGCGGTGATAATCGTGTCTCCGGTGAAATCCAGGAGGTCGGGATACTCCTGCGGGTCTATTTCGATTCCATTGCCGATCTGCAAGGCTGATCCGTCATAGGACTCCCAGACCTGCGGGTTCACGTGTTCTCCACTGCTATCCGGCGCGGTGTCCATATGGGCCAGCAACGCCAATGCAGGACTGTCCACGCCGGGGGAGGCCGGAATTCTGGCGATTACGTAGCAGTACTCGGTCACCTCCACGTCCTCGACTCCCATGGACCGCAGTTCTCCCGCCAAAATTCGAGCCAGATCGAACTGACGCGCTGAGGAAGGAGTTTCCGTACCATGACGATCGCTGGTGGTATGTACCTGGACATAGCGCAGAAATCGTTCCTGCACGTCGGGGGTGAGTTCTTCACGATACTGATGGCTGCTCATGAGGTCATGATAGACGGGTTTGCTTCCAGCTCGCAAGTTCACGTATATTGGACATATGGAAATTCCCCAATATCCTGATATGGCCCCGATTGCTCTCGCCCTGCGAGATGCCCTGCACCCCCGTCTGTCGATGCTGCCGGATGGCGTTTCGGAATACACCTT
>JAWOCO010000137.1:0-4946 GCA_046483765.1 Alkalispirochaeta sp.
GCGATCGATCAGCTTTTTGCCCTGGTTCAGGATCACCGGCCTGGGCAGATCATTACACGAACAACTCTCAATATCTCGCTGGGCCGCGGCGCCGCCGGGCGCCCTTCGCCAGACCTCATGCGGCTGCTGGAGGATGCACCGCAGCTGAGCGCCGTGCTGAGCCGGGAGGTACCTCTGCGGAAGGTCGCGTATCGTCGCGGGGACGGCCGCTTCGCCCGGCGGCGGTGGAGTACCCGCGAACCGAGGAGCGGAGTACTGGATCTGAACAATCTGGTCTGGACGTTTCGCCACGCGGCGATAGCCGAGACTCCGCGGATTGCCCCGCTCTTTGAACTGGTCGGGTATCTGCGCACGCTCCCGGTGGATCACCTCGTGGGGATCGCCGACGCGAACCTCAGGCACACGGTGGGGGATCCGGAGCTTCTGTCGGAACTGGCTCCGGTGTTGGATGCGATGCACACCGCCCCCGCCGGCGTTCCCGCGGACGAGCTCATCCTTACCGCCGCTGAGGATGCCGCTGCCCACGGGGGAGCGCTGATCTACAGCAATGACCGCTTTCGGCAGTGGCGGAAGGGCTCCGCCTGGCGGCGGCGCAACATCTGGCGCATTCTCGTGCCGGTACGCCCCCCGGCCACGGGAGATCAGGACTCCGCAGAACGTCAGTTCGACCTGGGAGATCCGGGATGGGAGCTGATGGACCCGCCCCCTCCCGTGTGATCACCGCGCGCTGGTGCGATCTCGGGCGATCTCCATGAACAGGGGAAAGAAATCGGACATATCGCGGTGGGGCGGTGCTTCATCGCTGACCATCCCCCGCTGGAACCCACGGCTCCGAAAGCGTTCTACGATGTCCGCGTCGCGGCTGGCCACGTGGATCGGCACGGAGAGGTGGGCGTCCGCTTCTCGGATCGGGCGCTGCGCCTGGTGGTCGCCGAAGATGATCAGTATCGGTTCACGGTCGTGGTAGAGCTCGTCCTCCACGTACTTGGTAATGGCGCGCATGGTGTAGGAAATCGCCGCGGTATAGCCTTCGATGAGCTCCGTTCCCCCGGACCAGGAGTTGTCGAAGGTGAGGATCTCCTGGGAGCGTTCCTCATAGACGGAGCCGTCCCCCAGTTCCTCCCAGTCCTCAATAATCGGCGGAATCCGGTTGAAGGGGGTATGGCTGCTGACCAGCTGGTAGTAGGCCGCCACGGGACGGTCGGCGGCGGGGCCCTCCGGGGCGATCGCCTGCGTGAGATAGCTGTGGGCCTGCCACAGGGCGTACTGGTCGGTGATCGCCACGTAGGAGAACCAGGGACCGGCATAGTCGAAGTCTCCATCATGCGCCACCAGCGACTCCTCGAAGCGGAAGAGATCCCATCCCTCCGGCCAGGAGCCGTGAACGGTGCCGGGGCGGACGCTGAAGGTGTGATAGCCCCCGTCGTATAGGAACGAGGTGAGGCTGGGCAGTTCCGCATCGTAGAGCTCCTCGAAGCCCGCCTGGGAGGTGATCCACTGACCGGTGAGGAAGGTGGTCTCCGCCAGCCAGCTGAACCCGCCGGCCACCGGAGAGCGAAGATAGCTCGACACCACCTGATACCCGTTGTCCGCAAGGACTTCCTCCAGCCGATCACGGTGGGGGTCCAACTCGCGGGAGATCTCCTCCTGGGATACGGTGGCGTAGCCGTACGCCTCAATCGCGAAGAAGTATATGTCCCGATCCCGGATTCCCGGAAAGGTATAGTCCGGGGTATTGAGGGCGGCTTCTGTAGCATCGGTAGCGTTGGCCGCATCACGATCGGCGGTGGGAGAATCTGCCGAGGCGGGATCGGTGGCGTCCGCGGCGGCGGCCGAGGCCGCATCCGCGGTGGCGTCCAGGGCGGTGAGATCCCGCAGGTGCAGCCCGCCATCGTCAAACCAGGCCACCACGGCGCGGCGAGAGATGGAAGGGCCGGAGAAGGCGGAGGCGGAAGGTGGGATGATCAGTGCCAGCAGCACCGCTGCCGCCAGGAGCCCCAACCCGCCGTGAGGGTTGGGAACGCGGGCCGCCACCCGTCGCGCCATCCAGACCCACAGCATTCCCGTCGCCCCCAGTACCACCGCCAGCACCACGATAATGATCGGCGTCAGGAGATCCGCCAGCGGCCCCACCGGACCCAGCCCCAGCTGAATCAGACTGCGCACCATGGGGATATCCCCGCGCGGGGTGAAGTGGCGGGCGTACACGTACTGGATGCCCGCCTCCGTGGCGGCAAAGCCGATCAGATATCCCACCACCATGGCGGTGGTCAGGCGTGTTGCCCGAGGATAGCGCCGCGTGCGGAGCGAGGTGAGTACCAGCAGAATCACCAGGAGGAGTGCTCCGTGCGCGACAAAAGACCCGAGACGGGCGCGCCCGGTTACCAGCTCCGGCATCGTCAGAACAAGTGAAAGAACGCCCACCGGCAGCAGCAGAGCTCCTGCTGAAACAAGGACTGACTGAATCGTTTTTCGTGAGGGGGCTGTGATGTGCATCATAGTACTGCCTACGATACTACCGCGTGATCCCTCCGGACAAGGCGCGGGGGCGGGGACCGCACGCCGCGGGACCACCCCCGGCGGGCGGATCTCATGACGCTGCGGGGCGGCACCGTAGCGGGTCACCGGCCGGCTGCGCTTCCAGGGACCGCGCGCCGCAGGACCGTCCCCGGCCGGCCGGCTGCGCACGGCGAGTTGACCGATGCCCCAGAAGGGTCTAGCCTAAAGAGTATGAAACACGCACATCCGCAACCGGCTCGGCGGTGGATCCGTTGGATCGTATTGAGTCCCGTCATTCTCGTGGCGGTGGTGGCGCTCTGGGGATTCTTAGATGCCAACGGAGGGTCCGGGGCCGCGGGGATGTGGAATCACCGCTGGAACAGCGCCGACGGCGAGCAAGTGGGCGGGTACCTCATCCGCCCCGACCAGGCTCGACGTTACGTGGAACGGCCCGCCACCGGCACCTTGATCGGTTCCGACCCCTCCCCGGACGGACGAATGCCGGCGGTGTTGATGCTCCACGAATGGTGGGGGCTGACGCTGGAAACCTCAGCCATGGCGGAGCAGTTGGCGGCGGATGGGTATATCGTGCTCGCTCCTGATCTTTTTCGAGGGCGTCGCTCGGTGAGTGTTCCCGGAGCACTGGTGCAGATGGTGCTCACGCCGGATTCCCAGATCCGTGCCGACGTGGACCGGGCACTGACGGAACTGCGGGAGCTCCCGCAGGTTGATCCCGAGCGGATCGCGGTGGTGGGGTTTTGTTTTGGCGGAACTCAGGCGATGCACCTGGGAGCCCGGAGCGAGGAACCTGAGGCGATCACGATTCTCTACGGCAACGATCCGATCACTGAGGAAGAGGAGCTGGGGTCTTTGGGAGCCGGCGGTGCCGTCCTGGGCATCTATGGATCTCAGGACCAGACGATTCCCATGGAACAGGTGCGGCAGTTCGAATCGATCCTGGACGATGCGGAGCGGAACGCAACGATTTCGGTCTACGAGGGAGTGGGGCACGCCTTCGTCTCCCTCGAAACGATTCGGAATGACGAAACCGCAGCGGCGGCGTGGGATGAGGTGCGCCAATTCCTCATGGCCGAACTGTAGCGTTCCCGATACGCCGCTTCCGGGAACCGCGGTAGCCGTTTTGGCCGGAGGGAATTAGCTTACAGGCATGGCTATCGTGACGCTACGCATCGTGGCGGGGCTGCTGCTCTTGGCTGGCGCCGCCGTGGGTATGGAGTTTGTGGCCCGGTTTCTGCACAAGCACGTGATGCACGGGCAGGGATGGTGTCTGCACTACGATCACCACAACCACCAGGGTAAGCTCTTTCAGAAGAATGATCTGTACTTTGTGATTTTCGCCTCGCTATCGGCGGTGCTCTTCTTTGTAGGGTTCCGTACCGGCTGGTATGAGATCGCCGCCATGGGGTTTGGGGTGGCACTGTACGGCATCGGCTACGTGCTCTTTCACGATATCATGTTTCACGGCCGTATTCGGGGACTCAAGTTCAAGCCGAACCATCCGTACCTCAAACGGATTATTAACGCTCACCGCGTTCACCACGCCACCGTGACTCAGGGTGGCGCGGTGAGCTTCAGCTTCCTCTGGGCTCCCAAGTTCTACAATGACGAGAACAAAGACGCCATTAATGAGCAGCTCCGCGAGATCAGGGAGATGCAGCGGGCGGTCAAGAATCGCGGGGGCTTGCGCGGTACGGAACCGGCGCGTCCGTCTGAATAAAGACTGAGTATCGCGGCACCGCGCCAATATTACGGGTGCGGTGTCCCGGAGGTGAGGTATCCTCCAGAAAGAGGGTATCCCCTGCGGTGAATCGGCGCACCGATCCATCACCTACCTCGATTTCAATCTCACCGCTCATCATGAGGATGAACTGCCGCGCCGGGGTAGGGTGCCAGTCGTAGGCGTAGTCTGCGTCGGTGCTCCGGAAGATCGCGCGGTCCGTGCGGATCGGCTCGGAGAGCATGCCGATGGGACCTCCCGGGACCAGCTCGATCATACCATCTTCAAAGTGGGTCACTCCGGCGGTGTCGGTGTAGATTCGCGTCACCGGAAAGTCCTGGTTCATTCCGTGATACCTTCCACCGCCCTACTCAGATCATCATCGGACACCGGTTTCGAGATGAAACGAAGCAAGCTGGGTACCTCCTGGCGCACGGCAACTTCGTCGATCTGGTAAGCGCTCATAATCACGATAGGCGTGGAGTGAGACTGGGAGATCCTGGTGGCCGCCTCGATGCCGCTCATGGCATCCTTGAGGCGAATGTCCATGAGGATCAGATCGAAGACGGAACCTCCGGCAAGTTCCACCGATTCGGTGGCGAAGGCGGTTTGTTCGATCGAGTCGAACCCCAAGCGTTTCAGGCGCATGGAGAGGTCCATTCGGAAAATCGGCTCATCTTCAACGATCAGCGCGCGCATAAGTTTCTAT
>JAWOCO010000180.1:0-7121 GCA_046483765.1 Alkalispirochaeta sp.
TACGATGTGACCACCAGCGGCTCTCCCGCGGTAAACCCCGTGCTGCTAGAGTCCGGGCGGCCCGATGAGTTTCTCGAGCTGATTGAAACGCTTCACACCTTTCCCACTGGAGCGATCCGCATCGTTCTGGATGTGGTCTACGGCCACGCCGACAACCAGACGCTGTCGCTGCTGAATCGGCACTTCTTTGCCGGAGCGAATATGTACGGCCAGAACCTCAACTACACCCATCCGGTGGTGCGGGCGATGCTCCTGGAGATGCAGCAGCGGAAAAGCGACTTCGGGGTGGATGGCGTTCGGGTGGACGGTGCCCAGGACTTCAAGTACTGGGTTCGTGAGGAAGATCGCCTGTACCATGACGATGAGTACCTCCGATTGATGAACGACGTGGAACAGACGGTGGGAACGCGCCGCTACCGGCCGTGGATGATCTTCGAGGACGGCCGCCCCTGGCCGCGGGACGATTGGGAGATCGCCTCCACCTATCGGGAGGTCACCCGGAAACTGCCGCGCGTGGTGCAGTGGGGCCCCTTAACCTTTGCCCATAACACCCCCTTCCTCTTCACCTTCTGGATCAGCAAGTGGTGGCGCATCCGGGAGCTTCTGGAGGTGGGGGCGAACTGGATTACCGGCAACTCAAACCACGACACCCTCCGGCGGGGTACGCAGGTCAGCCCGGAGGCACTGGTCAATACCTATCTCGGCTCCACCTTGCCGGAGATCTTTGAAAACGGCTATGACAACCACGGGACACGCCTCTTCGACGCCTTCGTCCCCGGAATCCCAATGGATTTCCTCAGTGCCAACCTCCACGGACCCTGGAGCTTCGTACGCAACACGGACTACACCTGGGCGATTAAAGTCGTATCGGAGGAGGCGCGCTTCCTGGACTGGGCGGTAACGCCCCGGCGCTTTAACCGAGACTGGGCGTTCCCCCGACTCAAGGCGCGCGGCTTTCACAGTTTTGACGGCCTCAAACGGTTTCAGACGGCATTGGCGGCGGCGGTGTCCGCTACCCAGTACGATCCCGACGCCCTGGCGGCGATGCTGAACGCGGTCCGTCCGCACCTGGAAGGTCCCCCCGTGTATGATGGTCACCTGCTGCGCGCGATCGCCCGAGAGTGGATGGATGATGTCCATGAGTTTTGCAACCTTGACCACTATCGCGAGCGAGTAGATTCCACGCCCTCCCTCTCCGCCGGCGCAGAGTTTGGGTGGCGCGTACGACAGTTTCGCAACCGGGAGCGCTGGCTGGCGGGCAACCTGCAGGAGAGTGATCACGTCTCCTACCAACACCCTGCGGAGGGTACTATCCTCCTCTTCGGATATCGGCGCCGTCCCACTCAAGTAGACACCGCCGACGGCCCCCTGCCGATAGCCACCGTTGCCCCAGATGCCCACTACCGCGATCTGGTGCTCTTTGCCAACTTGGAGGGAGCACCGCGTACGATCATCCCCGCCGAAGAGATTGCCCAACGCTTTGCGGAGGAATCCGACGGCTGGCAGCGGGTTCTGGCAACTCCGGCGCTGGGAGACGGTGGTACCGATCTGCGGAAGCCGGTGACACTTGCCAACAGCATGGCCTTGCTCTACGGACGAGAGCGGTAGGGAGCGACAGATCTACATTACTATGTTTCACTCACCGCAAAGATTTCTAATCTTTGTTCTGCTTTTCAGCGCCCCCCTGCTTGGCGCCCCCCTGCTTGGCGCTCAGGATTCCGATCCGATGCCCCAATGGGGGCATCTCGATGGGTTTATCCATCTCCGCGCGTACCAGACCGCCTATCCGGACCGGGTAGAGGCGGTGGCGTTTCGCGACGGGGATTGGACGATTCGGGTCAACGGCACGTGGTTTTACTGGGCCAACGGACGCCTCCTGCCGGAGAAGGCGCGGTCCGCCTGGGAACGCTTTGCCCCGGTCCGGCTGTACCGCTATGAGACGGGCCCCTATCGTGTACCGCAGATCCCTGCTTCCAGCGAGGAGCTGCTGGCGGGCTGGATCGATATTCCTCCCGATGTGCTTCCCCGGCGACACAACGGATTTCTCGGCGTGCTCTATGGTGCCCTCAGCGCCGGGCAAGCGCGGGAAATAATGGTAAACACCACCTGGTTTGGGTTTTCCGTTCGCGTCCACCCGATGATCGTGGAACCACTACGGGCGGTGGAGCGTGACACCCGCGCCATCCTAGCTGATTCCCCGGAGGTACTCGCATTTCTCCGGAGCCTGGCGCATGTGGATGGACAGTTATGGCGCACCATCGCCGGTACACGCTCTCTGAGCTATCACTCCTATGGCACGGCGATAGATCTCATTCCCGCCCGCTACAACGGCACCTTCTCCTATTGGCGCTGGGCCGCGGAGGCGGGTATCACCAAATGGTGGGATCTGCGCATCGATCAGCGCTGGCTGCCACCGCTGGAGCTGGTGGAGATCTTCGAACGGCACGGGTTCGTGTGGGGCGGCCGGTGGCTCTTCTTTGATTCGATCCACATGGAGTTTCGACCGGAGATTCACGCGATCAACGAACTAATCCACCAGCAGCACCGCCCCACCGGGAGCGAGGAAGCTCCACGCCTGCCGGAGTACAGCCCGGTGCGGTAGAGCGGGTACGAGGCGGGGCTCACCCCGCTCCGCGGCCGCCCATCCCCGCCGCGCCAGACCCCACGCCCCCTACGGCAGCTTACACCGTCCGCTTAGAACGCCCGCACCTGGTCCCGAAAGTCTTCCAACTCCCGAATCCAGAACGCTCGGTTCCCCCATTCCGGTTCCTGCCGCAGGAACCAGTCATCGTGGCGCTGCGCCGCCCGCCAGGCCAGGAAGTGAATCATGCGCATGAAGCGCAACGGCTCGATCAGTTCCAGTTGCCGGCGGTCAAACGGCATGAACTCTTCATAGCCGTCGAGCAGCATCGTCAGTTGGCGTCCGCATTCATCCGCCCGATCCGGCAGGAGTAGCCACAAGTCTTGAACCACCGGGCCGGTCATCATGTCGTCGAAATCGATCAGCAGGAGACCCTCTCCGGGCCGATCGAGGATGTTTCCCCGGTGGCAGTCTCCATGGATGCGTTGCAGCTCGATATCTTCAAAGCGTGGAGCGATCCGGGTGATCGTCTCCCGGCACAGGGTGACAAACTCCTCGCGCACGTCGGGATGGATCACCTCCGCCGCCAGGAGATATTCCAGGTACTGAAACGCCCACTGCGGATCGAGTTGCTTTCGCGACGGGGCATCCCCGCGATGGCCTACCGCGTGCATGCGCCCCACGATCGCTCCCAGGCGATACCATTCCTCATCGCCTTCCGCATCAAAACTGCGTCCACCCTTCCGCGGGAAGAGGACGTAGTTAATCGGTATCGTCTCAGAACCGGTATCCAGGTCCAGTTCAAAGAGCGTCTCCCCGTCCTCATCGGCGAGCGGTGGTATCACCGGAATCTCGGCCTCCGCGAGTTCAGCGAGAAACTCATGTTCCTCGCGAATCATTTCCTCCGTCCACCGCCCGGGTCGGTAGAACTTGGCCACTACTCGGGCGCCGTCATCACCACGCACGCCATACACGCGGTTGACGTAGCTCATATAGGGCTCCACCGTTCCATCCGGAGAAAAATCGATAGCGCCTTCCACGGCGCTAAGAACCTCCCGTGGTCCCAACAGATCGAAGGCTCCGGCTGTTCGTTCAGCGTGTGCGTCATCCATAGCTCACTTCAGTATAGCGGCGACTACCGACGTTGTCACAATAGTGGTAAAGTAGTGACTAATGCGTCAGATTCCACACAGTGCGTTTGTCAAAATCCTGGAGAAAAAGCCCAGTTATCCGATTTCCCGGATGTTTGACGAATACCTGCAACACTACAACCGCACCGCTCCCTTCCGTATGGTGTATGAGGACCTGCTGGACTATCAGGAAGGATTTCCCATGCAGACCTCGGCGGGAGAGGACACCCTCTGGGATTGGGTGATCTACCCGCAGCGCGAGTGGGATGAGCTTTCCCGCGAGTTGACCCAGATCTACGCCTGGCTCAAGACGCCGGACGACCCCGGCTTCACCGATCATCTCTACATCAGTCGCGTGGAGTACTGCAACTTCGGCAATTCCAAGCCCTTTCGCATTCGGGTGGTGAATCGGTTCAACGATAACCACGACTACTACTACGTAAAGCGCGCCGACGCCTCCCGCGTCTACGGGTTGGAGCTGGAGCATATTCTGGCCCCGAACCGGATCGATTTCATGGTGCAGGGAAATACCTTAGTTGAGGAGCATATCTCCGGGGTTCCCGGCGACGTCTTCCTCAAGAATCGGAATCTGGATACGGAACATACGCGGGTGCGGATCGCCAAGGAGTTTGTGAAGTTCTCCGAACGGTGCTTTGCGAAACTGCTCGGCGATATGCGCAGCTACAACTACGTGGTGGTGATCACCCAGGATTTCGATATGGACCAGATCCGGGTGCGCGCGATCGATTTTGACCAGCAGAGCTATGAGGGCAATATTCAGGTGTACTTGCCCCAATTCTACGAGGAGAATCAGACGATGGTGGACCTGGTGTGGAACGTCTTGGATCCCGCGACGATCCGTCAATACCAGAAGGAGGAGCGCTCTCTCATGGCGCGGCGCATGCGCACCGCCTGGTCCCGGGTGGACGACCTGCTGTTCTGCATGGAACACGACACCGTGACGGATGATGAACGGGTGCAGGAACTGGGCCGTGGTCTGGCGCGCTTTCACCGGGACAAGGACTTTCTTGAGTCGCATAGTATGGGCCAGCTCACGCGCCATCACCTGACCACTATGGTCACGGACGAGCAGTAAAATGCGCTACTTCTTCCTCAAGCTGGGACCAGGCAACAGTTTCGCTGCGGATCTCCTGTCTCACCAGGTACTGGGAGAGCCGATGGCGGCGGGATTCTTTCGATCGCTCACCGTGGCCGATATCGAAGCGCACCAGCACGACGAAAAGATCCGCTTCAGCTACCAGGCGCTGGACCTGTTTCGCTGGAGCCGCGGGGAACTTCCCGGGACGGCGGTCACCGTGGCATCCGGTCAGGTGTGGCTGCTGGAGCCGGCGGGACCGATGGCGGATATGGCCCGGGACCAGTTTGAACAGCTGGTGGGAGAGACGCCCCACACCGATGACATTCCCAAGATCGTGCCGCTACGTATTGTGGCTGAGGAGCGCCTCAGTCACGTTCCCACCCTACTGGCACAGATCACCTCCAATCGGCACCTCTCCAGTAGTACGTTCAAGGAAATCACCGGGGACTTTGGAAACCAAATCGCCCTGGATCACGTGCGGTTCAAACGCGGTTTGGCCGATGACTATCCCACCATCGCTGAGGGCACGCGGGACCTCTACCATCTCCTGTTGTGCCTGGGCGCCAACGAGCTCATCGCCCTGGTGGCGCGCATTCTGGAGGAGTTTGGACTCTCCGTGCCGGCGCCCACCGGGGGATTCGTAAAGAACGTGGATCTCTTCGCCTACAACGATCGCAGCTACCCGCTGGAGGTGGGCTCGGCGGCGTTCGGACGTCTGGTGGTGCCCCCGCGGCGGGCGTTCCGTCACGGGGCGGTCATGCTCCAGGTGCGCACGGTGGGTGCCAGCTCACGTCCCGCTATTCCACCGGAAGTTGACTATGTGATCCAGCTCAACGCGGAACCGGCGGAACACATCCTGGATCACGCCTGGCTCGCAGGAGCGCTGCGCATGAGTCCCGCCTCCCGCCGGTGGCTGGCGCGGGTGTTGCGGTGGGTTCCCTTCTCGGGGAGCGTCATTCACTCCCTTTCGGTGTCATCGCCAGACTGATCCGGTTCCGCTCCCAGTCGATCTCGACAACCCGCACCTGCACCGTCTGCCCCACGTGGACCACCTGGTGGGGATCGGAAACGAACCGTTCCGCCATCTGACTGACATGCACCAAACCATCGCGGTGAACGCCGATATCCACGAACGCCCCAAAGGCGGTGATGTTGGTAACCGTCCCCTCCAGGACCAGGTCGGGCGTGAGGTCCTCGATGGAACGAATACCCTCCTGAAACGCCGGCGCGGAGAACGCCTCTCGCGTATCCGCTCCACCTCGCCGGATTTCTGCGAGAATTTCCGCCGCTGCCGCCGGCCCTACCACTTCCCCCACTCCGCAGGCCGTTGCCAGCTCCACGATTCGCTCCGGGGTCACCGCAGACACAAGCTCAGGGCGCGCGACAATCTCCGTACAAGTGGTTCCCAGCGACCGGGCCAGCGCCTCCACCACCGGATACTGCTCCGGGTGGAGGCCGGTATGGTCGCGGAGGTCCGTAGAGGTGCGGCAGCGCAAAAACCCCGCCGCCTGCGTCCAACTCTTGTCGCCAATGCCCGGAACCTGGCGTACCGCCCGGCGCGTCTCGAATCGCCCCTGCTCGGAGCGATAGCGCACTACCGCCGCCGCGGACTTCGCGTTGAGCCCTGCCACCCGGGAGAGCAGCTCCACCCCAGCAGTGTTGAGCTCAACCCCCACCGCGTTGACGCAGGACTCCAGCGTTTCCGACAACGCCCCGCGCAGCAATTTTTCGTCGATGTCGTGCTGGTATTGCCCCACGCCGATCGCCGCGGGATCCACCTTCACCAGTTCCGCCAGCGGATCCTGCAGTCGTCGCCCGATGGAGACCGCCCCGCGGTACTCCACCGCCAGATCGGGCATCTCTCGGCGCGCCGCCGGAGATGCTGAGTAGACCGACGCCCCGGCCTCATTTACGCGGACTACCGGCACCGCTGGCTCCAGGTCGCGGAGAAAGTCTTCCAACTCCCGCCCGCCGGTTCCGTTGCCCACCGCGATCGCCTCCGGCGAATACCGGCGGAGCAGATCGGCGATTCGGGCGCGGCCCTCAGCCACCGCTGCCTGCGGCGGGAGGGGCGCAATCGTTTCGTGGTGCAGCACCTGGCCGGTGGCATCCAGCGCCACGACCTTGCTCCCGCTGCGAAATCCCGGATCGATGGCGAGCACCGCTTTGGAACCCAACGGCGGTGCCAGGAGCACTTCCTTCAAATTGGCGGCAAAGACCTCTGTCGCCTGGACTTCGGCCCATTCCCGGAGCTCCCGCTTCATGCGCGTTTCCAGGGAGGGCGCCAGCAGCCGTTTCCACGCATCCTGCG
>JAWOCO010000249.1:0-4102 GCA_046483765.1 Alkalispirochaeta sp.
ATGAATTTCAAGACGACTTGGACACATTGATCCAAGAATATTACAACATATGGTCGCAAATGTCTAACTCTAGTAAATTTGATGGACCGGCCACCGGTGGGAGACGCCTGCACTGCTCAACTCCTGGTGCGCTTCCTCCAGGCGGCGGCGCACCTCCGAGAGCTCTCGCACCTCAGTCACCATGGGCACCATGAACTTGATATTTCCCCCATCCGCCACGCGCAGAAGCGCCCGTAAATGGATCCGTAGGAGGTCCCGAAACTCCTCGGTGAGCAGCAGCCGCACCCCCCGCACTCCCAAAAACGGATTGGATTCCCGTGGCAAATCCAGGTACGGAACATCCTTATCACCACCAATATCCAGTAACCGGATCACCACCGGCAGGTCTCCAAACGGATCGGTCATGGCGGTCAACGCAGCGACCTGCTCCTCCTCGTCGGGGAGAGCTGCGGCGGAGAGAAAGATGAACTCCGTCCGGAGCAGTCCTACTCCGTCGGCGCTCTCCGCCGCCGCACGCTCCGCATCGGCAGTGGTGGCTACGTTTGCGCGAATCGGAATGCCCGTACCATCTGCCAAGGTGCCCGGCCGCCGGGCGGCGTCCCGGAGGCGCTGCGCTTCCTCTCGGCGTACGGCGATCTCTGTGGAGACGGTTGTTTGCCGCGCCTCATCCGGTGCTACCTCGACCGAACCGGCGTCTCCATTTACCACCACAGCCGTACCGCCGAGCGTCTGCTCCCAGTCGGAGGCCAGGGCGACTCCGGTCACCATCGGAATTCCCAGGCCCCGGGCGATAATCGCGGCATGCGAGCGGGCGGTACCATGAACGGTGACGATACCCTGCACCACCTCCGGATCGAGGTTCATCGTCTGCGACGGGAGCAGATCGTCCGCCACCAGAATCACCGGCTCCTGGGGCATCGCCGTTCTCTGCACCCGCTCGGGAGCCACCGCTTGAATCATGCGCACCGCCACATCCCGGACATCCGCGGCGCGGGCACGTAGATAGGGATCGGTCATCTGCCGATATTCCTCCGCCACCCCGTCAGTTGCGATCCAGTACGCCTCGGCGGCGGTACACGACTGCTCGCGGAGCGTCTTCAGCGCCGCTCGTTCCAGCTCCGGGTCCAGCAGCAGCGTCTCGTGGGCCCGGGCGATCTCTCCCGCCTCGCCGTTGCCCCGGCGATCCGCCTCGGCCGCTTCCGCCCGAAGCTCCTCCGCCAGGGCGTTCCGGGCGATGACTACCGGTTCCAGCTGCCGGCGGGCCTCCGCTTCATCCAGCGGTTCACTCCGCAGGGTGGCCGCTTCCGGATCAATCGTGATACGCGCCGCGGCGAGGATAAACGCCGGGCCCAGGGCGAGCCCCCCGGATGCCGGCACACCGGTGAGGGTGCCGGTCCAATCCCGCATCGTGGCCAGTGCCGTGGTCCCCGGCTGCCCGGCGCTGGAATCCAGGACCGATTCTTCCGTCTCGTTCGGCTGCGGCGCCGCGACATCTTCCACCTCGCCTTCGCCAAAATTGTCGGATATCAGCCGCTCCACCTCATCCACCAGCTGGGTGGCGTCCGCCCCCTGCGCCCATAGCTCAAACTGATCGCCGCGGCGAAGCTGCAGGGTGGCGATCCGGTTGAGGCTGCGGGCGTTGACCCAACGCTCCCCTTCGTCGTCGGCGCGGCGAATGAGCGCTTCCGCGGAGAAGCCCCCCACCGTCCGCGCAAGCTGGGCCGCCGGCCGCGCGTGAAGCCCATGGAGCGTATTCACGGAAAACGTCCGGCGCGCCACGGGTCCACCGGCATCGCTATCGGCGGCGCCGGGACGGTGCGCATCAGCCGGAACGGTTCGACCCTGCTCGTCACCTTTCGGGGGGACTCCTTCACTGGGATCCCCTCCCGTGCCGAGTTGTTCCTCCTTGGCAACCAGAGATGACTGCGCCTCGGCGGCAACCAGGTCGATATCGGATCCCAGTCCGATCTGCACCGCCGCCGAAACGGCTCCCTCCACCAGGGGAGCCGGAGTCAACCGTACCGGACCCTGCAGGGTATCGGTGAGAAACTCAACGGCCGTTTCCGCACTGAGAATAGCACTCCCCAGATCCATGAGCACCACCGTGCCCTGGGGATTATCCACCGCCTGAATCGCCTCCATGATATCCATGGCGTCGGTGCCCAGTTCACCGTGTTCATCTCCGGTGCCTCCGGCGTAGGCGATCGGTATCTTGGTATCACTCACACCACCAACCAACTCAGCAACGCCGGCGGCGAGCGCTCGACTATGGGAAACCACTACCAATCCAACCATCGATCTCCTGTTCCTCTCTTCCGCTAATATACCAATCGGTGTGCCCTGCCGGGTGTCCTGCTGGGTGCCCTTACCGGGGGTCCTGCTGGATGCTCTGCCGGGCGCACCCACAAAAAAAGAACCGGTGAACGTATCCACCGGTTCATTCCACATACTCGCGATGTTACTCCGGCGCGGGGACTCACGCTTGCGCTTACGCTTACATTTACGTTGATGCTAACGTTTACGTCTACGCCAGGGTATCCCGGGCCGCGACGAGCATCAGGACGGCCGAAGTAGCCCCGGGGTCCTGGTGGTCCTTACTCCGATCTCCCAAGTAACTGGCGCGTCCCTTGCGGGCCACCAGCGGAATCGTCGCGTCGCGTCCCTTTTCGGCAGCGGTCACCGCGGCATCCAGCATCTCCTTGACGGTGGCGCCGGCGGCGTGGCGCTCTTTCAGCGCGGCCAAGGCCGGCTCCCAGGCGTCGATCATCGTTTTATCTCCGACTTCCGCTTTACCCCGCTGCTTAATGCCGTTAATGCCCTCCTCGAAGAGCGCCTCCACGCCATCGGTATCGATCTCGGATTGGCCGGTGGCGGTGGTGGCAGCTTTCAGGAAGAACGTCCCAAACAGCGGACCGGAGGCACCGCCCACGGTCTTTATTAAGGTCATGGACACCGCTTTAAGCGCGGCCCCGATATCCTCCGGGGGATTCTCGGCCAGGGCCTTCTTGGCTGCGGTAAAACCGCGGGCCATATTGATTCCGTGGTCTGCGTCTCCGATCGCGGAATCAAGCTCGGTAAGGTACTCTTTGTTTTCGACGTAGACCGACTCCAGCCGGTCGATCCACGCCACGATCTGATCACGTGTTGCCATTCAAGCTCCCCAACGCAGGCCGGCGGTCAGCACGGGATCATCCCAGAGCTTCACCATTTCATCGTCTGCCTTCAGCAAGGTAATGGAAAATCCCTGCATCTCCAGTGAGGTGATGTAGTTACCCACGAGGCGTCGAGAGATGTTAAGTCCTTTCGCGGCGGCCACGGTGGCGAACTCGTTGTATAGCAGATACAGCTCGATCAGCGGAGTTCCTCCCATGCCGTTAATCATGACGATCACGTCATCGCCCTTCTTAAAGGGGAGATCCGACATGACCGCGTCACTCATCATACCGACGATCTCTTTGGCGGTCTTCATCTTCATCCGCTCCCGGCCGGGCTCTCCATGAATTCCGATACCCACTTCGATTTCATCATCGCCGAGCTCAAAGGTAGCCTTTCCCGCGGAGGGCACCGTGCAACTGGTGAGCGCCATTCCCATAGAGCGCCCCTGGCTATTGATCTTACGCGCCAGTTCGGCCAGGGACTTCAGGTCCATACCGCGCTCCGCGGCGGCCCCCACGATTTTTTCCATGAGGACGGTGGTTCCCACTCCGCGCCGGCCGGCGGTGTAGAGGCTGTCTTTTACGGCAACATCGTCGTCAACCACAACGGCTTCTACGTCGATACCTTCCGCCTGACAGAGATCTGCGGCGGTCTCAAAATTGAGAACATCTCCGGTATAGTTTTTGACGATATGCAGCACACCTTTACCGCCGTTCACCGCTTTCGTGGCAGCTTCCATCTGGTCCGGGGTGGGGCTGGTAAAGACCTCTCCCGGGCAGGCGGCATCGAGCATACCGCGGCCCACAAACCCTCCATGCAACGGTTCATGACCACTTCCGCCGCCCGATACCACACCAACTTTGTTCTTTACCGGGGCATCTTTGCGCGCGATGAAGCGCGGCTCATAGGACACGGTGAGCAGATCCGAGTGAGCTGCCTCCATACC